>JBKJSZ010000315.1:0-4771 GCA_046593675.1 Ferruginibacter sp. | reverse complement strand
CAGCATTTCATCTGCCTCATCTAAAACAACATATTTTACTTTTTGAAGATCGATTGCTTTTCTTTCAATAAGGTCAATCAATCTACCCGGTGTTGCCACCACAATTTGAACCCCTTTACGAAGGTTACGGATCTGCATGGTGATGGATGCGCCTCCATAAACAGCTTCCGCATTTACTCCACGGCTGTGTTTCATAAAATCCAAAAGGTCATTGGTGATTTGTAAACACAATTCTCTTGTAGGACAAACAATCAGTGCCTGTGGAAATTTGTCTGCCGCTTCAATCAGTTGCATTAACGGTAAACCGAAAGCAGCTGTTTTTCCTGTTCCTGTTTGTGCAAGCCCAACGAAATCCATTGTGCCGGATAATAAAACCGGGATAGCTTGTTCCTGAATAGGAGTGGGTACTGTAAAACCTAAATCTGTAATTGATTGAACGATTTGTTCGTTCAATCCTAATGCTTGAAATGCATTCATATTTGAATGTTGTTTAAATCCGTGATTTGCTATAGCAAAAAACACGTGGGTCAAAAAAAATTTGATGCTCACATGTTATGCTTCTCGCAATTGAAGGGAAAATGATCCTAAAAGATCGTGTAGCTGCCTGACAACTGCAACTGAGCATGTCATGTAAATCTCAGTAATCGGCGCAAAACTACATTTTAATAATGGAAATTGCTAATCATTTCTGAATTAATAGCAATTATCGGTTCGAATGTTTTGTATTGTATATGTTAAAATAACATTCATTCATTTTAATTTTCCCTATGAAAAATTCAAAATGCATTATTTGCTTTCCGTGCTTTAACAATAATAATTTTGATGTAAAAGTATTGGCATATATCTTGAAACTCAACAAAAAAAATTCTATGAGGCAAAAAGTAATTCTAATCGCAATTATTGTTTTCACTTTCTTTAATGTTAGTGCACAAGGATTTAAATTTGGAGTAAAAGGCGGCGCCGATGTACATAAATTAAGCGGCGCATCTTTTAAAGACCAGTTTTCATTTGGATATCATGCAGGATTATTTGCTGACATCGGGCTTACCTCCAAATTCGGAATTCAACCGGAGTTGTATTTCAGCCAGGTTAATTTAGATACGAGTAACCAGTTTAGTACTGTTTATCAATTCAACAATGTTTCCGACGTTAAACTTAGTTATCTCAACATTCCCGTTCTATTTAATTATTATGCTAACAGTATAGTTACTTTACAGGCAGGTCCGCAATATGGTATTCTGATTGATAAAAATAAAAATCTGCTGAACAATGGGAAAGAAGCTTTTAAATCAGGTGATTTTTCAATGCTTGCAGGTTTACAATTAAAAATCTCCAAGATCAGGCTTTACGGGCGTTACGTAGTTGGGCTGAATAACATCAACGATATTGATAACAGGGAAAAATGGAAAAATCAAACAGTACATGTAGGCCTTGGTCTTAATTTATAATTTTTAAGGACGAATGATGGCGAATGTATGATCATCATTCAATTGAACCACTGTACTGGGAACAGCAGGTTCCATATCATCCTGGCGGTGTTGCACTATATAGTCAACACCGTTTTTTATGATAACATCTATATCTGAAAAGATTTGCGGCGGTGGATAACCTGATATATTCGAAGAAGTTGAAACGATCGGTTTACCAAATGATTCAATTAGCTTTTTGCAAAAAGGATCTTTCACCACACGTATCCCAATAGTACCATCTTTATTGATAAGGTTTTCAGCCAGATTTTTTGCCCGGCTGTAAATCATGGTAACAGGTTTGGTAATACCTTTTATAAAATCATATACCGGAACAAATTCATGATCAATATATTTTAAAATATCTTTTTCATCAGATAATAAAATGATCATACTTTTTTCTTCGTTCCTTTTTTTTAACTGATAAACTTTCGCCACTGCCTGCACGTTGGTGGCATCACAGCCAATTCCCCATATAGTATCTGTAGGATACAAAATAAGGCCACCGTTACGTAATACGTTCACACAGGATTGTATATCGTTATCAATTTGCATACAAAGGTTGCAGTACCTGTTCGTTGTTAATTGTTAATGCACATTTAAAATGCCCTTGCGGACAAACTTTATGTCCATGGAAACCGCATGGGCGGCAAGATAATAATTCTTTTGTTTCCACAATAAATGACCGGTCACTCAAAGGTGTGTAACCTAATACCGGAGCCGTTGAACAAAATATTGCCGTTACAGGTGCATTTCTGGCAGAAGTAAAATGAAGCGGAGCACTGTCGTTCACAAAATTCATCATTGCATTTTCCATTAATGCAGCGGATTGCAGGAATGACAAGGTACCTGCTAAAATACACACATTATTTCTGTTCGCATTTTTTGAGATCTGTTCGCATTCTGAGATATTATCTTTTCCTCCTAACAGGTAAATAATTATGGAAGGATCTATAGATTGCATCAGTTCCACCCATTTATGTGCAGGATATTGTTTGGTGAACCATACGCTGGATGGCGTCATAGTTATATACGAACTATGTTGCAGCGCCTTTACTTTTTCATAATCGGCCGGAGATGGATAAAGTTTTGGTTTTGTAAAATCATGATTGGTAAAATGTGCAATAAGATCGTTGTTTCTTTCTACTTCATGGCGCACGATATTTTTATCAAAAACATGTGGTATTTTTTTTGAAAATAATATACTCAGCGGATTCTTATTAAAACCAATAGTTTCTTTCGCATGGGAATAAGCCGTTAAAATTCCGGTATTTACATATCGCTGAAGGTTAATTACTTTATCATATTTATTTTTCCGGATCGTTTTTAAAAGACTGTAAAGGTTTCTTAGTTTATGTTCTTTTTTATTCCATACCAACACTTCATGCAAAAAAGGATGCGCAGTAAATAAAGTTTCATTTCCTTTTCTTACCAGGATACTAATCTCGGCATCCGGATAACATTGATACAGCTTTTCAAGTACCGCTGTACTCAAAACAACATCACCAATAAAAGCAGTTTGTATAACCAAAAATTTTTTCACAATGGTAAAGATAAGTTGTATTGCTTTTGAGCGTGTAAGGTACATTTGCAAAAAAAAATTGCCATGCAACAATGGATAAATGAAGCTTTTATAAACAGGGAATTATTAAAAGATGAAAAATATGCAAATGCCGTCCGCGATGTTATTGAACAGGTTGATAAAGGTGTATTGCGTACGGCATCGCCCTCATCAGATGGAGAAAATGGTTGGATAGTTAATGAATGGGTGAAGCAGGCGATATTGATGTACTTCAGCCTAAGGCAAATGGAAACTTTTATATTACCGCCATTTGAATTTTATGATAAGATGAAATTAAAACAAGATTATAAATCGCAGGGTGTTCGTGCGGTGCCACATGCCGTTGCTCGGTATGGCGCTTTTTTAGGAAGAAATGTAGTGCTAATGCCCTCTTATGTAAATATTGGCGCGTATGTAGATGAAGGTTCTATGGTAGATACGTGGGCAACTGTTGGAAGTTGTGCGCAGATTGGAAAAAATGTACATCTGAGCGGAGGTGTTGGAATAGGAGGTGTGCTGGAGCCATTGCAGGCATCACCCGTTATTATTGAAGACGGCTGTTTTATTGGCAGCAGAAGTATTGTGGTAGAAGGTGTGGTGGTGAAAAAAGAAGCTGTTTTAGGCGCAAACGTTGTGCTTACACAATCCACGAAAATTATTGATGTCAGTGGCTCCGAACCTGTAGAAATGAAAGGAATAGTTCCCGAGCGAAGTGTGGTAATTCCCGGAAGTTATACCAAGAAATTTCCTGCAGGAGAATACCAGGTGAGTTGTGCATTGATTATTGGAAAACGAAAATCTTCCACCGATTTAAAAACCAGTTTGAATGATGCACTCCGCGATTTCAATGTAGCCGTATAAATGTATCTAATTATATAAGGCTCCCACAATTCCTGAAGTAATCTTATTTACCGAAAGCGAAACTACTGTCAGGTTCCCTTTGCGGGTTTTGATATTAAGCGCGAGTTCTCTTGCAGGAATGGGTTCACCATAATATGGAAAATCAAGAGTTTCGGTTGTTTGAATGGTATCGGAAGGATCTTCAATATTTGTAGAAGTAGCAATTACTTCTAAGCGTATTTGTCCATCAAATGGTAACGGATGTATAGGATTTGGCGAATCAAAAGCGGGAATTTGAATGGCAATGTGATCTTCGTTTTTTCTGATAACCGGCATGGCTACGCCAAAATCATTGGTCTCACTACCTGATGCAAAAGAAAATCCATTTAATTCTGAAATGTAATTGATATAGTCCTGTGTATGATATTGTTCCGTTCTTAACCATTGTTGTAAACTTCTATTCAGTCGATACATCAGTTTGCGGTTAGCCGGTTCTGCTAATATTGGTTTTACAGCGGCTCTTATTTTGGCTGAAATAGCAGAAGCTTTTCCTAAAAGTGCCGATTGTTTTTTGGCAATATCCGCCTGACGACCAGTATTTCCTTTAGATCGTTTGTAGAATTTTCCATTTCTTTCATAGTAAATAAATTCTCCAAAAGTGCCGGTAATTTGAGTATCTGTTTGTTTTGCCATGGGGAAGGGCTTTTTGTTATCCGTGGTGAAGCGCAAAGGTACTGATCCCTTAAAAAAAGAAAAACCATAGTTTCCACATTTTGGCTAAATGTGCCTTAATCTTGTGGAAATCTTTTTTAATTATTAATTGAAATGAATGTAAACCACTGCAGGTTGTTGAAGATATTTTCAAAATAAAGGGTAAATTTTTAGAATAAATGAATATCAGAAC
>JBKJSZ010000390.1:0-4054 GCA_046593675.1 Ferruginibacter sp. | reverse complement strand
TTTTTTCAATTGAATTACTTTCATATGTATGAATATTTAAAGCATCCCAATGATACAAGATAATGGCACAGGTGTCTGTTCTTAAAAATTTATTTAACAACAATGCCGCACGCAAGGAAGTTTCCGGTGAAATTTCTTCTACAACCAGTTCATCGTTTTGCTGAAAGAAATTACCATGTAATATTACACTTTTCAACGCCACAAAGTGCAGCGGTTGCGTTTGTTTGAAATTGCCGTTTCTCTGTAATTCTGTGCATGAAATATTATGGATAAGGCCCGATACTTTCCCGAATTGGTAATGCTTAACCCAGCTAAATAAAGGTAAGGCTGCATCTAAAGGAAGTGGATATTTCCTTACATATGAAACATACCGTTTTGCATCTTTTTCATTATAAATAGAATTGTGAACCATGCTTTGAATATCTCCCATATTGTAAAACATCAGCATCCCTTTTTTTACCGGCGGAATCCCTGTTTTTTCAGGATATTTTACCTGGTGTAAACGAATGGTGCAGGATAGGAGTTTATTAGTGAAAAGTGATTGGACATGTTTTAATAATAAAAAATATTTTTCCTTTGTACTTAAACTCCAGTCGCAATCAATTTGAATTTCAGATATAGGAATTTGGTGAGCTTTTAAGATTTTTTTAATTAATTCTGAAATGTTTTGAGCTAAAGATGTTACATCTGTTTCATTTTGCAAAGTTTTATTTGTTATAAAAACCACAGGTATAATCTCTACATGTTTTGGCAACGACTTTATATCAATAATTCCTGCAGTAACAGGTTTGTCTGTAAAATCTACATCAAAAAACCGAACGTAAAATTTTTCTACATGAAGCGCATGGAGCTTTTCATTTTCCTCTGTGGAGAAATTTATGCTTGTTTTCCAAAAGTAAAAACTGCGGTAAACCTTTTCATGTTTTTGCTGGCAGGACGAAAGCAGCAATATAATTAATGCAGAAAAAAAATATTTCATCTTTTCAGGCAAATGATTGAATATAAAAATCTTCTACTTTCTTTCTTGCCCAAGATGTTTTACGTAAAAATTTCAGAGAGGAATTTATGGAAGGATTGGAAATGAAACAATGGAGACGTAAGATATTGCCAAGATGTTCCCATCCAAAATGATGAACCAGTTCCTTTAAAATATTTTCCAGTGTTTTGCCATGAAGTGGATCAGCCGGCATGTTTGTTTAAAGATTATTAGTTGAATGATGTCTGATGTTTAAGGAAATCGTTAAATTTTTTACTTCTACCTGCTTTAGGAGCATACTTTAAAGGTAAGTGTTATCTTAGATGCCATTTTAATATTCTCTGAATTTAAACGACATCATGAAGCAAATTTTTTTACTTCTTCTATCCATATTCTCACTGAATGCAGGATTTTCTCAAAATATTGAAAACACTTATCATCGTCTGGCATCAGTATCCTCTTCTGGTTTTAGTGGAACAGGATCTAATATAGATGTTATCTATCATAAAATTTACTGGCGCATAAATCCGGATTCTTCGGTTAAATACATCAAAGGTTCTGTGCAGACTAATTTTATTACAACGGTAAATAATGTGAGTGTTATTACATTCGACCTGAACGCCGTTTTACAAATCGATTCCGTAATCTTTCAAAATGCCAGAATCCCCAATGTAAATATTACAAGATCCGGCAATATTGCATCCATTTCACTTGGTACAACTTTAGCACAGGCAGTAAAAGATTCTGTTATCATTTATTATCAGGGAACGCCACCGGCTCCATCAGGACAAGCAACCGGATTTGTAAAAGTTGCCAGCGCATCTGCAGGAAATTATATTACTACATTATCTGAATCGTACGAAGACAGAGACTGGTGGCCATGCAAAGCAGATATGCAGGATAAGATTGATTCCATGGACTTTGAAGTGAATGTTCCCTGGAATGGCGCGGATACGTTTTGGGTGGCAGGTAATGGAAAACTTATAGATTCCACCATTAATGGTACAAACAGAACTTTTATATACAGCACACGTTATCCGATGGCGTCCTATCTGGTTTTTGTTTCAGTTGCTAAATTTAAAAGATATTATACAGGACCCGTTTCAGTGAACGGCACTGACGTACCAACGGCGTATTATTTATTACAAGGTAAAGCATCCACCACCTACGATAATATTTTGATTGCTATGGATAAAATCAAACCCGTTCTCCAGGCTATGAGTGAGCGATTTGGTGATTATCCATTTAAACTTGAAAAGCATGGTTTTTATGATGGTTTGTCGGGCGCTTCGGGAATGGAACATCAAACATTTTCCGGTATGAATTCCGGCGCTTTAACCAGTATCAGAACATTAACGCATGAATTGATGCACCAATGGTTTGGCGACAATGTTACGTTTTCAACCTGGAATGATCTCTGGCTGGCAGAAGGATTTGCCCGCTACAGTGAATGTCTGATGGCAGAAGTTATTCCTTCCTTAGGTATCAATCCTTTTGTAACCAGAAATAATTTTAAGAATGCGGCACTGGGTTTATCAACCGTAAGTTTATGGATTCCAAATGCCAATATTGTTTCCAGCAATACCATTTGGGGTTCGGGTTATGGTTCGGCAATTTATGAAAGAGGTGCAATGGTTGTTTCTATGTTGCGTACGATGTGCGGTGATGCAAAATTTTACGAAGCCTTAACGAACTATCAAACTAATATTTCCGGCAGATCAGCAAATGCAGATTCTGTAAAAAATTATTTTAATGCAGTCACGGGGCGGGACCTTACACCTTTTTTTAATGATTATGTAGGTGGATCTGGAAATGGCAACACCGCCGTTGGTGGAATTGGAAATCCTGCCTATGTCATTAACTGGAGTAATCCTACTTCTAAACGGTTAAATATTTCTATAGGTTCACAAACACAAACATCAGGATCTAATGTAACCTATTTCCGTGGCCCGGTTGTTTTGCATATAAAAGGGGCTACGGCTGTTGAAGATACCACTGTAACCATCATAGACTGGGGAAGCGGAAATTTGTCATACGCAGGAAATGGAATCGCTGCACCTGTCAGCGGCAATACGTTAACGTTCGATCTTTCCTTTACACCTCAAACTGTTTTATTTGATGATAGTTCCCGGACACTCTCTACAGGATCAACCAATAAACTGATTTTAGTTCCGTTGCAGATCATTCATTTTAATGCGAACAAACAAATGAATGGCAATAATATTGATCTGCAACTGGAAGGCGATCATGTAGAAAAAGTGGAACTATGGAAAAGTGCCGATGGTGTCAATTTTATATATGCAGGCGATATGACGAGATCTTTGCAGAATGAAAATCAATTTCAAGCGTTGGATCTGCAGCCTTATTCCATCAGTTATTATAAAGGAAAAATATTTAAAACCAACAGCGAAATTTTTACCCACGTTGTAAAAGTAAATTCGGCAACACGTACAGGTTTAATCATTGCTCCCAATCCGGCAAAGGACCGAATATTGATCAGGTTTGATAATCCTAGTTCTACGGCTACTACTTTGAAAATTGTAGATGCTTCGGGCCGGAGAGTGTATGAGATCACTACTCAAAATCATGAATGGAGTACAACGGTCAGAGGATTGGTTCCGGGAATATATGTTGTTCAGCAGATCGTAAATAATGTATTGGTAAATTCTGAAAAATTATTAGTGCAATAATAAATGGTTATTATTATTTGGTTGCGACTGTTCCAAATCCCCAGCGAAGGAAATAAGGAAAGGCTCTCGCCCAGGTTAGTACATCATGTTTTCCATCCTTTAATTCCAGGTATAGTATTTCTTTATCTTTTTTGTAACCTAATTTTTCCAGTTCACCAATCACCGCCTGTGTATCATCAATAGAATCAATAACACCATTTTTGTTTCTGTCTGCTATTTCATCCTGCGTTCCCACTTCGAAGAAAAATTTTAGCCAGGGATAATGACTTCCTTCCCGGATCTGCCTTTGCATGATACGATGTTCATCTTCATCAAAGAGTTTATCATCCTGAGAAAGGTCTCGCCACCATAATGATCCGCTGAAAATAGCGGCTTTTGTAAATTCGTG
>JBKJSZ010000364.1:0-7402 GCA_046593675.1 Ferruginibacter sp. | reverse complement strand
AATATCTTACTGGTGCAGATGTAATAGGTGGAATTAATTATTATATTCCAGGCCTTAAAATGGTTGTGGGCATAGAAATGAAACCTAGTGTGGATTTCATGAATTCCAATTCTATTTTGTTTGATGGAAATGTAAGAGTAGGAATTGCTCTTTAAAAAGCTATAACATTAAAAGAATAATAGTGATAAGTTTTTAATAAAACAAAGGAATAAAAACATTGACCCGCATATTTTTTGCGGGTTTTTTTATTTGCAGATTTGATTAATTTGTTGCAAATTATCGTATGCAGGAAATTAAACCGGAAGACCTTATTGTTATTGATATTGAAACCGCACCGGTTGTTGATTCTTTTGAAACACTATCGGAAGAATGGCAACAGTTATGGCAGGAAAAAGTATCACGAATTGTTCCTGAAGGTATGTCGGCCGGTGAATTCTATCAACACCGGGCAGGAGTTATGGCAGAATTTTCCAGAATCGTTTGTATCAGCATTGCGTATTTCAATAAAGAAACAACGCTTTCCATGAGAGTGAAATCTTTTTATGATGCAGATGAAAAACTATTGCTTTCAAATTTTCTCCATACGATGCATAAAATGGAAAACTTTAAAAAGAAATGGTGTTTCGCGGGACATAACATAAAAGAGTTTGACATTCCTTTCATTTGCAGACGTTTACTCATAAATAATCTTTCCTTGCCCGCATACCTTAATTTTCAGAATATGAAGCCATGGCAAACAAATATTGTGGATACTTTTCAATACTGGCGCTTTGGGGATTTTAAAAACTTCACTTCCTTAAAATTATTAGCGGCAGCTATGGGAATTCCTTCTCCTAAAGATGATATTGATGGCAGTATGGTAGGGGAACTTTTCTGGAAAGGAGATGAAGAAGAACGAGCGACGAATTTGAAAAGGATAGTCAGTTATTGCCAGAAAGATGTAATCACAACAGGGAATATTATTCTACGTTTCAAAAATATGCCACCTGTTCTTAGTAAAGATATACAGGTGGCAGAATAAATTCGGCAGAGCCGGACGTTGTAAATATTATAACTGATCTACTTTTTTCAATAACATTACATAAACGGGAAAGTGATCACTGTACCCATAATTATACGTAATGCCATCCCAGGTTCTTTTGCCGTAATTGCGAAATTTTCCGGTTTTCTGAATCAGAAAATCTTTATTAAAAATTACCGCTTTATGAAAATGATAACCTGATTGTTCTTTCTCAAGCAATCCCTGGGAAATTAAAATCTGGTCAAATAAACCCCATGCATCCTGGTAAGGTAAAGTGCCGATTCCTTGCTTGTAAAAATCGGTGTAAGGATTAAAAATACCACCCGGTTTTACATCTTTTGATTTCCCTGTTGCACCCAATACTTTGGTAACGCTCGGGCTGATCGGATCGTCATTAAGATCGCCCATAATCATAAACTTCGCTCCGGGGTTTAAAGCAATAATAGAATCAACCCTTATTTTTACAACACCTGCAGCGGCAGCCCTTCCAGGTCGTGAACGCTCTTCACCACCTCTTCTGGAAGGCCAGTGGTTTACAAATACATGAACTGTATCACCGTCCATAATACCTTTTACATATAGTACATCACGGGTAAAATAAGAATCTTTTGAACCACTAGGCAGGTTTACAAAAAATGGAGCAGTAGCTAATACCCTGAAATATTTTGGATTATAAATAAATCCAACATCCACACCTCTTCTGTCTGGGGAATCAAAATGACAATATTTTAAATTCCTGCTTTTTAAATTTGAGGAATGAATCAGATCATTAATTACGGTATCGTTTTCAACCTCAGCAACACCAATCATCGCTAAACCATCAGGGTTTATATCCGTTCCAATTTGGGATATAACAGTTGATAATCGTTCCACTTTATCCATGTAAATCCGGCTGTTATATTTCCGGGGACTGCTCGGAAGAAATTCTTCATCATCCACTGAAGGATTATTTATCGTATCATAAAAGTTCTCCAGGTTATAAAAACCCACAAGTGATACTTTATATTTTTGTTGTTGTGAAAAAGCACAGACACTGATAGCCAGTAAAGTAAGTAATAAAAAATTTTTTCTCATATTAATAAATGTGGGTAAAGGTATCAATAACATTTACATCAATGGAGAATTTTACAATTCAATAACTAAGATTTTTTTTAAAATCGTGTTAATATCAGATAGTAAACGTAGTTTTGCGCCTCTTAATTACTAATGCTTATGTGTTTTAATTTTACAAAACTTACTGTTCTTACAAGCCTGATGGTGATAACTTTACCCTCTCTCGCGCAGGTAGAACCTATAAAACCTCTTGCTGATTCATTGCATATTATCAACAGGGAAGATGCGGTAACAGATAATATACCTGTTATTTCCCTTGATGAAAATGATGGTCAGGATGGAAGTGCTCAGAATGTTTCTTCTCAGCTTAGTGCAGGAAGAGATCCATTTTTAAGTGCAGCGACTTTCAAATTCAGTGCGGCTCGTTTTCGTATCCGCGGATATGATTCTGATATGTTTGGAACTTTCATCAATGGTATTCCTATGGAAAACCTTGATAACGGATTTACCCCTTACGGATTATGGGGTGGTTTAAATGATGCTTTCCGTAATCGTGATGCATCTCATGGAATGAGACCAACACCTTATGCTTTTGGCGAATTTGGTGGGTTGACTTATCTGGATACCAGGGCTTCTTATCAGCGTCAGCAAACTAGCATTAACTACGCCATATCCAATAGAAATTATACACACCGGTTTATGGTAACTCATTCTACAGGATTAAATAAAAAAGGATGGGCATTCACAGGATCAGCTTCGCGCCGTTGGGCCACGGAAGGTTATTCTGATGGAACATATTACGATGGTTGGTCTATTTTTGGGGGAGTTGATAAAAGAATCAATGACCGTCATTTATTGTCTTTCGTAGCTTTTGCAACACCTACTGAAAACGGTCGTCAGGGTTCTTCTGTAAAGGAAATGCTTGACATAGCAGGAACCAACTATTACAATCCTTATTGGGGTTACCAGAATGGAAAGAAAAGAAATTCCAGTATTGGTAAATCATTTCAACCTATAGGAATTTTATCACACGATTGGAAAATAACGGATAAGATGAGTTTATTAACCTCTGCTTCTTTCAGCAAAGGATATCGCAGTACAACCGGATTGGATTGGTACAATGTAGCTGATCCTCGTCCTGATTATTACCGTTATTTACCGAGCTACCAGGAAGACCCTAATCAATTTCAGCAGGTTTTAACAGCTTTACAAAATGATGTAAATCTTCGCCAGATTAACTGGGATAAATTGTATAATACCAATTATGCCTCTTACGAAACATTCAATAATGTAAACGGCGTAGCAGGAAATTCGGTGTATGGCCGTCGTTCACATTATATTGTGGAAGAACGCGTAACCAACACAACCCGTTACAATTTCAACACGGTTTTAAATACATCATTAGCATCTAATGTTGATTTTACGGCAGGTGCATCTTACCAGTCGCAAAAAAATCATTATTTTAAAAGAGTAGATGATCTTTTAGGTGGCGATTTTTATGTAGATGTTAACCAGTTCGCAGAAAGAGATTTTCCTTCTGATGTTAACGCAGTTCAAAATGATGTGAACAATCCCAACCGCGTTTTAGGTGTAGGGGATAAGTTCGGATATAATTATAATATCAATATTAAAAAGGCATCGGCATGGGCACAAACAATTATCAAATTACGTAAAGTTGATTTCTTTGTAGCACTTGAACATTCTTACACGCAGTATTACAGAGAAGGAAATGTAAGAAGCGGAATTTTTCCGGCTAACTCTTTCGGAAAATCAAAAAACCAGGATTTTTATAATTACAGTGCAAAAGGCGGTCTTACTTATAAAATAAACGGGCGTAATTACATCTTTGCAAATGGTGGTTATATGACACGTGCACCATTCTTTGAAAATGCTTACATCGCTCCACGTACCAGAGATTTCGTTCAAGAAAATTTACAGAACGAACAAATTACCAATGTGGAAGGTGGGTATATTATGAATGCACCAAGAGTTAAATTACGTGCCACAGCATACTATACAAAATTTGCCAATCAACTGAATGTGCTTACGTTTTATAATGATGAATTCCGCAGTTTTGTAAACTATGCTATCAGCAATATTGGTAAAATACACCAGGGAGTAGAGTTAGGTGGCGAAGCCAGTATCTATCGTGGTTTAAGTGTAAATGCTGCAGCGGCTATAGGAAGATATCGTTACAATACACGTCAGATTGCCACTGTTACTTCAGATAACACCGCTAATTTATTACAAAAAGATGTAACGGTTTATTCTAAGAACTTTAATGTTCCTACACCACAGGAAGCTTATACCATTGGTTTAGATTATCGTTCACCTAAATTCTGGTTCGTAAATGTGAATTTTAATTATTTCTCAAATATGTGGTTAGATTTTAATCCATTACGCAGAACGGAAAGTGCATCAAGTGGTATTGATCCAAATAGTGATTTGTGGAGAAATATCATTGACCAGGAAAAATTACCTAACCAATATACATTAGATGCATTTGCAGGATATTCTTATATGTTGAACAGGAAATTCAAATCACTAAAGAAAAGAACCAATCTGGTTTTCAACCTTGGTGTTAATAATATTTTGGATAATCAGAATGTTGTTTCTGGTGGATTTGAACAATTACGTTTTGACTTTGCGGAAAAGAACGTAAATAAATTTCCTTCGAAAAAGTTCTATGCTTATGGTATTAACTTTTTTGCAAGCATTGGATTAAGATTTTAAAAAATTAAACAAACTCTTTAAATAATAAATCATGATTAAGATTGCTAGATTACTTTCAGCGGTGGCTTTCCTGGCTATTTCAGGCACATTCAGCGCTTGTAAAAAAACTTTTGACGAACCACCGGGTCCATCAGATCCTCAGATCGTAGCCAATACTACTATCGCAACCCTGAAAGCTTTACATACAGTACCGGGACAACTTGACCTGGTTTCTGACAATATCATTATTTCTGGTGTTGTAACGGCAAACGATAAAAGTGGTAATCTTTATAAATCAATTTATATTGAAGATTCTACCGGCGCGATTAAAATTTTACTAGATGCAACCGGTTTATACGCTACATTTCCGGTAGGCCGTAAAGTATTTGTACTTGCCAAAAATTTATGGTTAAGTGATGATGCAGGAAACATGATCCTTGGAACAAGAGCGGTTGTTTCTGGCATACCTTCTTTAAGAGGTATTTTAGCAACCGAAATTCCTAATTATCTAAAAGCAGGTTCTATTCTCAATCCTGTTGTGCCAACCGTAGTTACGATTGGACAATTAGGTACAAATATGCAGAATCCTTTTATCGGGCGTTTGGTACAATTACAAGGATTTGAGTTTGCTCCTAGTGATACCACATTCACTTATGGAGACACTTCATTCTACAAAGCAGATCGTAATACAAACATCCAGGATTGTAACAGCAGCAGAACCATTATCCGCAGCAGTGCATATTCCAATTTTGCTCCATTGAGAGTTCCTAACGGAAATGGTAATCTTACAGCAATTTATACTGTATTCCGTACTACAAAACAATTCGTTATTCGTGATACTTCAGATGTACAATTTATCAATCCACGTTGTGGTGCTTTACCTCCGGGAACACGTGTATTATTATCTGAGAATTTTGAAGGATTAACTGTTCCTACAACAGCTCCATATCCGGTAATAAATATTACTGGCTGGACGAATCTTCAGGAAATGGGTCCTGCCTCTCCAAAATTATTTGATGCAAGAAGTTTTGGCGGAAATAAATATGCTTATATCAGTGGTTTCGGAACTGCTGCTCCTGCTATAACTACATGGTTGGTAACTAAAGGAGTTGACTTAAATACTACTACATCAGAAAAACTGAGTTTTAAAACTATACAAGGATTTATTTTAACCACCACACCGGGCGGAACACCTGTACAATCTGCATTGAAAGTATTGGTGTCCACTAACTATACTGGTACGGGTAACCCTTGGACTGCTGGTGTAACATGGACTGATCTTACTTCATCGGCGGCATTATCTCCGGGAAGTACTACCTCTACTTTTCCATCTGCTTTTACTTCATCAGGTTTGATTGATTTGAGTGCTTACTCAGGAACCATCTATGTAGCTTTCAGATACGAAGGTGCGGATCCTGCAGGAACTACATCTGATAGAACTTCAGCATGGGAAATTGATGATATTCTGATCACAGGACTTTAATAAAAATTATAACTATTGAACAAAGAGCCATCATTTTAAAACTGATGGCTCTTTATTCAGTATTACAAATACCAGAAGATACATTTATATGAAAAAAATATTTACACTCATACTGACACTCATTTCATTGATGTCATTTTCTCAGTCAACTACTGTTGTGATCAGCCAGGTATATGGCGGCGGTGGAAATACAGGTGCACCTTACACAGCAGATTTTGTGGAGTTGCATAATATTTCTACAACATCCGTAAGTCTTTCAGGTTATAGCATTCAGTATGCTTCCGCTGCAAGTACAACCGCGTGGACTGGTGTTTATGCATTGCCTTCTGTAAGTATTCCTGCAGGAGGATATTATTTAATCCAAATGTCAGGAGCAGGTACAATTGGTGTAGCTATTCCTACCCCGGATGCTACGGCAACTCCTTCTATCGCAATGTCAGGTACAAATGGTAAGGTGGCCTTGGTAAATGGAATTACTGCTTTATCGGTACAATGCCCAACGGCAAATGTGATAGATCTTGTGGGATACGGCTCAGCCAATTGTTCTGAAACAAGTCCTACTGCTGCTCTTTCAAACACAACAGCGGCTGTGCGTAAAAATAATGGCTGTACTGAAACTGATAACAACGCTACCGATTTTGATGTAATTGCACCGGCTCCAAGAAACAGTGTTTCACCCGTATTTATATGTTCGGGATCAACTGCTCCAACATTATCAGCCACTACAGTTGCTGATTTTGGAAATGTGGTAATTCTTACAAATTCACCTTCACAATCATTTACGTTAACAGGTTCAAACCTAACAGGTGCACCCGGAACAATCACTATAACTTCTCCATCCACAGACTTTCAGGTTTCTAATGATAATTCAACATGGGGAGCTAGTACAACCATTTCGTATACCGCTGCAACTTTAACAGGAACATTAGTATATGTTAGATTTACACCTCAGTCAGTTGGTTTAAAAACTGGCAGTGTAACCGTTGCCGGTGGCGGAGCTTCCACCATAAATGTTGCCGTTCGTGGTACGGGTATTTTGGGTGCGGGTCCGGTTTTATCTGCCAGCAGCTTAACTGCCTTTGGAAATATTTGTGTGAACACATTAGGTGGACCGAATTCTTTTACCATTTCAG
>JBKJSZ010000086.1:0-3359 GCA_046593675.1 Ferruginibacter sp. | reverse complement strand
TGGATAGCTGGTTATTTTTTTATCTGTCATGATAATAAGATGCGTATTTTGCACAAATATATCTATCCCATATTTAATATTTTATGATTCCATTGAAGCCGCTTGGTTTACCGCTTCTTTTAGTCCGTTTTAAAAGTTTAATTGATCCATCTCAACTATACAAATTAGCCATCGTTATTACAATGTTTTCTTGTAATAATCCTTCAAAAGCAGATTTGCATCAGGTTAAAGACAGCTTTCTGATACAATTACCAAAACCCGGGTTAATTGCAGAAAATGAAAGAAATGCTATCAACCAAAAATGTACAGAATGGTACAACCAGTTTTTAAAAAATTCCAATTTTAATGGTGGTGTTATAGTGGCAAAAAACGGCAATATTGTTTTTGAACAGTACAAGGGATGTGCTCATTTAAATCGGCAGGATTCTGTAAATAATCAAACGCCTTTTCACATTGCATCTGTTTCCAAAACATTTACTGCCATGGCCATTTTAAAATTATGGCAGGAAGGAAAAGTAAATATTGATGATGAAGTATCCAATTATCTTAACGGATTTAATTATCCTAAAGTAACCGTAAGAACGTTATTAAATCATAGAAGCGGTATTCCCAATTATATTTATTTCATGGAGGAACTTGGATGGGACAGAAAAGTTTTCATCCAGAATAAAGATGTGCTCGAATTTTTAATAAAAAGAAAAGCTGAGATCAAAAATATTGGAGTGCCAGACAGAAGTTTTACTTATTGCAATACCAATTATGCATTGCTTGCATTGATCATTGAAAAGGCATCCGGCAAATCCTATCCCGAATATTTATCTGAAAATTTTTTTAAACCATTGGCCATGTATAATACTTTTGTTTTTACAGAAGCTGATACCAGCCGCATTACGCCAACATACGATTGGCGAGGTATAGAAACGCCTATGAATTTTTTAGACGAAGTTTACGGCGATAAAAATATTTACAGCACTCCGGAAAATTTATTGTTATGGGACAAATTTTTGAGAAGCAATATTTTATTTACACCCAAAACGCTGGAAGAAGCATATACACCTTATTCTCATGAAAAACCGGGCATCCGGAATTATGGACTAGGCTGGAGAATGAATGTATATCCAACCGGGCAAAAAATGATTTATCATAATGGATGGTGGCATGGAAACAATGCCTCTTTTATAAGGCTGATAAATGAAAACGTTACCATTATTGTAGTAGGAAACCGATTTTGCTCTAACGTATATAAATCGAAATATCTTGCAGCCATCTTCAATAGCAATATGACCGGCAGCGAGGAAGAATCTGAAACAACTACAGATGGAATAAAAAGATCGGACAGCAATGAACGGAAATTGCCAAAACCACATGCCGCACGAAGGAAGATTCGACGCCATTAATTATCCAAAAAATAAATAACACAACAGAATAGAAGTGATGATGCCCACCAGGTCTGCCAGCAACATCGCACCTACTGCGTAGCGGGTATTTTTCACTGACACTGCTCCGAAATACACGGCAATTACATAAAATGTAGTATCAGAAGATCCCTGTAAGATACATGACAATCTTCCTGGAAAAGAATCAACGCCATACGTTTTCATAGTATCCACCATCATTCCTCTGGCAGCTCCGCCACTAAATGGTTTAACTAAAGCGGTTGGAATTCCATCCACAAAACGGGTATCGGCACCCATTGCCGCAAACAAGGTTTTTATATTAGCAATAATCACATCAAATGTTCCGCTGGTTCTTAATAAACTGATGGCTACCAGCATTCCAACGAGATAAGGAATAATTCTTACAGCAGTTTCAAAACCACCTTTTGCGCCTTCAATGAATGCATCAAATACATCCGTCTTTTTATAAATTGCTCCCACTATGATCAATAAGAAAATCAATAAAATAATTCCACTGCTTAATGCCCCACTGAACACCTGAACATTTTCGGAATTTAAAGTTCTGATATATACAACCAGTGATGCAATGATTGCTGAAATCCCTAATATCCAACCCATAATTACCGGCTGAAAAATATTGATCTTTTGTTTGATGCTCACAATCAACATCGCGGCAATAGTGGCAACAAATGTGGCAATCATACAGGGAATAAAAATATCCATCGGATTGGCTGCTTTTGCAGCAGATCGCAACGCAATAATGCTCACCGGAATTAATGTTAATCCCGAAGCATGTAAACACAAAAACATGATTTGCGGATTGGAAGCCACCGCTTTATTGGGATTGATCTCCTGCAAACTTTCCATAGCTTTAATTCCAAATGGTGTAGCCGCATTATCGAGCCCTAATAAATTGGCAGAAAAATTCATCATCATATGTCCCATAGATGGATGGTCTTTGGGAATTTCCGGAAATATCCTGGAGAAAAACGGACCAATCATTCTTGATAAAAATCTTACACCTCCTGCCCTTTCTGCAATGGTAAGAAAACCCATGAACAATGCAAGAAAGCCAATTAACCGAAGGCTTAAGTTCACGGCTGTCTGACAGGTTTCAACAATTCCATCAGCAGATTGAATTCGATAACTCAATAAATTATTTCCAGACCTTACAACGTTTTTATTTTCTGCCGTGTACACTTTAACACTATCGAGATAATGCAAAAAAAATGCGTCCGATTTTAAACTATCTGTTGTTGCGATGCGAATGGTATCGCCGGATTTACCCGAAACCATACTATTGAAAAGATTTTTATTATCATCTGATACTAAAACACGGATTCCAGCTACTATAATTGCGATGATGATAAATGCGGACCAGATTCTGCTTAATGCCATAGATTTTTGCTAGAATTTGAAATTACAGTTTTAAGTTGAATTACAAGAAATTGAAGCTTACCTTTGCCCGCAAAAAAAACGCAGCAAATCTGTGTTGAAATCAATAGAAAATATTTTATTATGGCATTACAAGCAGGCATCGTAGGATTGCCAAACGTAGGGAAATCAACATTATTTAATGCCGTCAGCAACAGTGCAAAAGCACAGGCAAGTAATTATCGTTTCTGTACCATTGAACCTAATGTTGGTTTGGTGAATGTTCCTGATCCACGTTTAACCAAACTGGAAGAACTGGTTAAGCCTAACAGAACTGTTCCTACGCAAATAGAAATTGTTGATATCGCCGGCCTGGTTCGCGGAGCAAGCAAAGGCGAAGGTTTAGGAAATAAATTTTTAGCAAATATTCGTGAAGTTGATGCGATCATACAAGTGATCCGTTGTTTTGAAGATGATAATATTTTAAGAGAAGAAGGGCCAATCAATCCCATTGGTGATAAAGAAATTATTGAAACAGAATTACAATTAAAAGACCTGGAAAGTGTTGACAAAAAATTACAACGCCAG
>JBKJSZ010000376.1:0-3799 GCA_046593675.1 Ferruginibacter sp. | reverse complement strand
TTTCGCCAACTTTAGATTTTGAACTGGATGCTTCCATTCAAAGTTTAGATGCTGTATCCAAACCATTTAAAGAAGATGATGATGCAGATGATTTTTTTTCTTCTGTAAATGGTTTGGATACAGCATCTAAACTTTGAATGGAAGCATCCAGTTCAAAATCTAAAGTAGGCGAAATACTAAACTGGGCCAGTGCATGTTTAATGGCGCTCTGCACAAAAGCATATATAATCTTTTCATCTTCAAATTTTATTTCCTGTTTGGTAGGATGTACATTAATATCTAATTGAGATGGGTCAAGATCTATAAACAAGGTGTACATCGGAAAACTATCTTTTGCAATCATCTCACTAAATGCATTCATCACGGCATGGTTCAGGTAAGCACTTTTTATAAAACGATTATTTACAAAAAAATATTGATCGCCTCTTGTTTTTTTGGCCGTTTCCGGTTTACCCACAAAACCTGTAATATTCATATAATCCGTTTGCTCGCTAACTGCCACCAGTTTAGCTGCATAACTGTTTCCTAGAATTTGAATGATACGTTGTTTTAACGAACCTTTTTCCAGATGAAAAACTTCCTGTCCATTGGAGATTAATGAAAAGAATATTTCCGGAAATGACATAGCAATCCTTATGAATTCATCCACTATATGTCTTAATTCCGACGCATTACTTTTTAAAAAATTTCTTCTGGCAGGAACGTTAAAGAAAAGATTCTTCATGGAAATGCTTGTTCCACCATTAAAAGCAACTGGTTCCTGATTTTTAACAAAACTATTTTCGATCTCTATTAAAATGCCTGAGGCATCTTCAATCCGTTTTGTTTTTAATTCAACCTGAGAAACCGCAGCAATACTTGCGAGTGCTTCGCCACGAAACCCCATCGTTTTGATCCGAAAAAGATCTTCAATGTTTTTGATTTTGGATGTCGCATGTCGCTCAAATGCCATCCTGGCGTCCGTTTCACTCATTCCTTTGCCATTATCGATCACCTGAATCAATGACTTGCCTGCATCATTTACAATTAGTGTAATATGATCGCCACCTGCATCCACCGCATTTTCCATTAACTCTTTCACAGCACTTGCAGGCCGCTGAATTACTTCTCCGGCAGCAATCTGGTTTGCAATGTTATCCGGCAACAATTGAATTATATCAGGCAAAATGATGAAATTTGTAAGATCAAAAATAACACATCCCATTCACTGAAAATGCGCTACCTCCAAACCATTATCCTTTTATTCTTTTGTTCATTTTCTTTTGCACAGAAAAAAGCTTTGTCGTCGCAACTGGCGGTTCGTTGGGCAGACAGTGTTTATCATTCGCTTACGCCTGAACAACGTATTGCACAATTAATGGTAGTAAGGTTATCAAGCCTTGATGTAAAAAATAATAAAATCATCTTTTACGATCAATTGGTAACAGATCTGATAAATAAATATAATATCGGGGCCATTTGTTTATTCCAGGGATCGCCGGTAAAACAGGCAACGCTTTTAAACGGATTTCAAAAAATTGCGCAAACTCCCATTATGGTTTGTATTGATGCAGAATGGGGCGTGGGACAAAGATTTTTAGATTCCGTAATGATGTTGCCAAAACAAATGATGTTGGGTGCCATGAAAAATCCATCCCTTATGCAGGAATATGGAAAAATTGTTGCAGAACAATGTAAACGTATAGGCATTCACGTAAACTACGCACCGGTTGCTGATGTAAATAATAATCCTAAAAATCCGGTGATCAACGACCGGAGTTTTGGAGAAGATAAATATAAAGTTGCCGCCTTCGCTGCCGAATATATGAAAGGCATGCAAAAGAACGGGATCATGGCATGTGCGAAACATTTTCCAGGTCATGGTGATGTGGTAGCCGATTCTCATTTTGATCTTCCGGTTATAAATAAATCGCTGGCACAATTAGATTCACTCGAATTATATCCGTTCCGTGTGCTGTTCAGTGCTGGAATTGAAAGTGCAATGATGGCGCATTTATATATTCCTGCTATAGAGAACAGGCCAAATATGGCCACTTCACTTTCCTCAAAAAATGTAACAAAATTATTAAGGGATGAACTGCAATTTGAAGGTCTCACTTTTACGGATGCTTTGGATATGCAGGCCGTTCAGAAATTTTTTCCGGATGGAGAATCATCTGTTGAATCATTGATCGCAGGAAATGATATGTTATGTTTACCAGCTGATGTTCCGCAAAGCATTGATAAAATTAAAACAGCTATAGAAAATAAAAGGTTGACATGGAATGATATTGAAGGTCATTGCAAAAAAGTATTGATGGCAAAATACTATTATGTGATCAATAACACCGGCATCATTTCAACAGAAAATATAACCGCAGACCTCAATGCGAATGTTTTTGATATGAGAAAGAAAGTTGCTGAAAATGCTATTACATTGCTATCGAATAAAGACAAATCTTTTTTTCCCTTACAGAAGCATCCGAATGAAAATATAGGCTACCTGGGCATCGGATTGAAATCTGATAATGCTTTTGCCCTAAGAATGAAAAAGGACTATCAAGCAACCGTATTTTACAGCAGTTTATCACCGGATTCTATTTCTGTAAAAAAATTATCAGACAGCCTGCTTAAAAAATTTGATAAAATAATTATTGGCATTCATAATATTAATCGCCGACCCGCAAATAATTTTGACATCAGCAAAAATGCTTTACAACTTATAAAAAATATAGAATCAACCGATCATATCATATACGTATTCGGCAATGCCTATGCATCTGCAAATTGGTGTGATGCTAAAAATATGGTTGTTTGTTATGAAGATGATGAAGCGGTACACCATACGGCGGCAGATATGCTGGCAGGAAAATTAGCCTTCAAAGGAACTTTACCTGTAACGGTTTGTGATCAATTCAAATATGGTTACGGCATCACTGCATTTAATATTAATCGTGATTCTTCTATCGCTTTACATACATTTTATAAAATCGATTCTATCGTTGAAGATGCGATAAAAAAAAAGCCATGCCGGGTTGTGTTGTATTGATAAAAAAATCGGGAAATACAATTTATGAAAAAGCGTTTGGGAAATATACCTATGAAAACGATCAGCCCGTAACTACTTCAACAGTTTACGACCTTGCCTCCATTACAAAAATAAGTGCTACTACCATTGCACTCATGAAATTGTATGATGAAAATAAAGTAAATCCTGGTAAAAAAATAAGCGACTATCTTATAGATCTGAAAGGAACAAATAAAGAATATATCCTCATAAAAGATCTGTTGTTGCACCAGGCCGGCATGTCTGCATATATCCCATTTTATTTAAGTACAATAGATAAAAATGGAAACCCTTTAGCCGAATTTTATCAGTCATTTAAAAACAATATCTTTTCCATTCCGGTAGCTGAAAATTTATTTCTGCGTAGCGACTGGCCATATTGTATGATGGATTCCATTACAAATTCGCCCATTGGTAAGATACAATATGTTTATAGTGATAATGATTTCATTCTTTTAGGTAAACTGGTAGAAAGAATTACCGGTTTACCTCTCAATGAATATGTTTCCAGGTCTTTTTATTCACCAATGGGTTTAGCTGCAATCGGATTTTTGCCCAGGATTAAAATACCATTACGTTTTATTGCACCCACCCAAAAAGAAACCACATTTCGTGCTCAATTATTACACGGAAATGTGCATGATGGAGGCGCTGCCATGTTTGGTGGCGTTTCAGGACATGCAGGCTTATTTAGTAATGCGCAGGATGTGGCGGCTATCATGCAAATGTTATTGGATCATGGCAAATACAAAG
>JBKJSZ010000059.1:0-12271 GCA_046593675.1 Ferruginibacter sp. | reverse complement strand
ATTTCCATCCGGTTGATGCGGATCTTTTTTTGTTTTATTTCCAACACATTTTTTATATCAGCAAAATGAATAGTGTCGAAATTTCTATTTTTAAAAATGAATTTTTGCATTTTTTTTACCGGTTCAAAGTTTTTTAAAACTCCATCATGCAATAAGAAATTTACATTGCTGTTTATAGATGATGGCAATATCGTTCCTTTATCATCAATTATTAAAGTTGCATCAGCATTCACCGATAATTTACCTTCCATATTCTTAGAAGTGATGGCATCCTGGCCAAAATTATCAAATGAATGAAATAATTTTCCAACCTGCATATTATTCATATCAAATTGCAAAGCCGCATTAAAATTTTTGCCGGCACTAACCAGGTCACCTTTAACAATCATATTTCCTCCTGCATGTTTCATTTTCAATTGACGAACCAGGTATTTATCTGTAAGTAAAGAGAAATCAGCCTGAACCTCAGATGCGTCAAAATTTTTATAATGAATTGCGTTTGCGATCAGTTGAATGTTCAACCTTCCTTTTTCTAACACCTCATCAAATTTGGACAATAAAGAATTAATCGAATTTCCTTTTGTTTGAACCGCTTTTCTTGATTGAAAAAAATAGGTGAATTTCCCAAGGTCCAGTAATTTAGATGCAATCTGAAAATCAATAATGGCCTTACCTGGATCTGTGCTCATCATGCTTATTAAATTTTTTGCATTCGCTTCAATTACAATCAGTTGGTCTAATAATTTAATATTGACCTTATGCAAAAAAACATCAGAATTTTTTACAACAATATCTCCCTCAAAATTTTGAATTAACACATCCCTCGGAACATATAACATTTGTCCGTTATTGAAATGAACATTGCCATTTACTATTGAATTATCACTGGTGTTGTTTACCAACGGGCCTGAATAACCTATGTGTATTTCACAATCACCTTTCTGAAAACGAAACGATTGTATACCTGCTGATTCATTTAATTTAGTTAATGGAAATGAGGATACAAGGTCGCACGTCAAAACCGGATTTGTCAAATTAAGGATTTCCATTTTTTGGGATTGCACTGGCATCCCTTTCCAGAGTGCTTTAAAATTATTGATAACCACTCGTGAATTGGGATCTGTTCTCGGCAATCCTTTTGTTACTTCATTTGTAAAAGTTCCGGTAAAACTGGCACTGTCAAAATTTTGTAATGTCGTTTTCAAATTAGTTACGGGGAAATTCCATGAAATATTTACTAAAGGAAGTCCTTTTTTTAAAGTGCCAAAAATTTCCGCTACGGCATTCAAAGGTTGATCTGCATCGGCAATGGATAGTGAGGCAGATAATTTACCAGGCAATAAATTTCTTACTTCACTATATAAAATTTTATCCGTCTTTATAGATAATTGGAAAGGTTGCTGAAGTTCTTTTATACGAAATTTTCCAGATAAATAAAATGGATGTTCATCAATATTCAGTTTAATATTTTGAAAGGACAATATGCCATTTTCATCTTTCTGAAATTTGAATTTTCCATTCACTTTTTTATTTTTTAAGAAACTTCCTTTATTACTATTGAAGATCATTGAATGAACAAGTAAGTTTGCATCCACCTCAATATCGCCAGATGAATTTCCCTCTACGGAAAGATGATGAACCTGGTAATGGTGTTCTTTTTGTTTGATAAGATCAAACATTTTAAATTCCACTTTTTCCAAAACAATTTCCGGCATTGGAGAACCTTTGCCTGTTTTTTTTTCGCCTTTACCCTGAAAAATATAATTATTGGAATAACCCGTTGCATCCGTGAAAATTATAATTTTACCTTGTGTAGCTGTTATTTTTTTTATTTTATCATCTGCATTAAATAAAGCACCCCACTTTATTTCTACAGAAACTTCTTTCATTTCTAATAATGGAAGATGATGCAATTGAATCATACTGTCACCAATGGATACATTTTCCATAACTATAGAAACCGAAGGAAAATGTTTCAGTAAACTCACATCCATTTTTCCAATATGAACCTTTCCTTTAATTTTTTCTGAAATCTCTTTATTGACGGATGTGAGTATTGCATCCTTTTTTATATGAATAATTACCGATAACACAATAAATAAAAGGGCAAATGCCGCCCCTACTATTACCAGTATCTTACGGATTTTTTTATTTTTTGAACGATGAAGCACAACAGTTTCAGCCATTAAAAGTATATGGCACAATTCGTTCCATAAATTCTGGTTTGCTTTTTGAATTTTTAAGTATATCATTAAACAAAATCATGACTTATGAAAAATAAATATTTGCTACTGATCATTCCGGCTATTATTTTTTGTTTCAATGCATGCAGTAAAGATGACCCTGCGCCCATTAACAATAATATTGATTCCACTATCACTGTAACTGTTGACTCTGGAAAATCACAGATTGGATTTGGAATAACGCCTTCATATTATGGCAGTAATAGTTTCAATGTATCTAACACGGTTAACACATACGCCTTCTCGCAAACTTCAAATGGCGTACGACAAGTTCAGGTTAAAGCAGTAGAACAGAATGGAACAAATGCAAAAACCGTTTACATGTTTATGATCTTTCCACAAACAGCGAATACAAATAGCGGAAATATTTCCATTGATTTCAGTAATCCCTCCACAAATCCATATACTGCTAAATTAATTTTAGCCTATACACAAGATACCATTCAAAGCCCGGATTATAGTTCGGTCACAGGAAATGTAACCATGACACGTTTAACCAACAAAGAAATAGAAGGCACATTTCAGGGAACCGTTTCAGATACATCAGGAAATGTACTTACCGTTTCCGGAGGAACATTTCAGGGAAGATTTTAATTAATAGAGGAAAGTATACAAGGCTGGTAATAACCGGCCTTTTTTTATTGCATTATCTTTAGAAATAAAATTGAATAATGAAGATTCATTTGTGGACGATAGGAAAAACCAATGATTCATACGTTAAAGAAGGAATAGATAGTTTCACAAAAAAGATCAGCCATTATTTCAATGTGCAATGGACAATTATTCCCACGCCAAAAAATGCAGGAATGATGAGCGAAATGGACCTCAAGAAAAAAGAAGGGGAAACTCTTTTGGAATTAATCACACCAACTGATATTTTAGTGTTACTTGATGAAAGAGGAAAACAATTTTCGAGCGAAAACTTTGCCGGATTTATTCAGCAAAAAGCAAATGAAAGTACGCGTCAACTTATATTTTTAATTGGTGGTGCTTTTGGAGTGCATGAATCCGTTTTTAAGAGAGCAGATCATGTATGGAGTTTATCACAATTGGTATTTCCACATCAACTTGTTCGATTGATATTATGTGAACAGATCTATAGAGCCTGTACCATTTTGAGAAACGAAAAATATCATCATTCCTGATTATTGTGAAACCCTGGCACTAATTCTTTTCCAGGTTTGAGAGGTATTTTGACCCACTGCATTTTTTCCATTTACTTTAATTTCATTGGCACTTACCACTAATAAGGCCGCCGGTAAATATTGTGGAGTACCACCTGTGCATGCACTTAATAAATTGTTTAGAGTAAATCCCCCGTTATTGTCGGTAGCAATATTTTTCCATTTCATATCCGTTTCGCGGAAACATTGTGTATTGTTCACCAGTTTTTTAAATTTTGCTTCGGGAATGAAAGGAAAAACAACCACTGAACTTCCTATTAAACTGTTCTCGGAATTTGCGGTAAGTTCCCATTCTCCGTTAAGTGAAAAAACTGTTCCTGTACTATTAGAAGTTTTTTTCAAGGTATCGCAGCTGAATAACAAAATCACGGCAAAAAAAAGGATAACATTTTTCATATACTAACTTTTTCAAAAAACATACCATAAACCCTTGAGCCTAATTGATTAGTTTTGAAAAAAAATTACATGGACTTTCAGGAATATCCCGTTACATATCTGCTTATCGCCGCAAATGTTGTTTTTTCTCTTATAGGCTTTTCAAATTCCGATTTTTTAAACAAAACTATTTTATGGCCTTATTATATTAAAAGAAAAAATGAATACTGGAGAATGATAACTTCCGGTTTTTTACATGCAGATTATATGCACCTTTTTTTCAACATGTTCACCTTGTTTTTTTTTGGAAAGAATATCGAAATGATATTTGAAGTTTTAGGTCTCGGTGGAAAGTTTATGTACCTGGCTTTATATTTTGGTGCATTACTTATCTCTGATATTCCCACCTGTATCAAGCATAAAGATGATTTTAATTACAGAGCTTTAGGTGCTTCAGGAGCAGTTTCGGCAATTGTATTTGCTGCTATTATTTTCAATCCGTGGGGCAAAATTCTTTTATATGGTGCCATCGGAATTTCCGCATTATTGTATGCCGTATTATTTGTTTGGTATTGTGTATATATGGGGAAACAAAGTAAAGATAATGTGAATCACGATGCACATTTGTGGGGATCATTATTCGGGCTCGCCTTCACTTTTATGCTTATCTCCGTTTTACAACCAGGCCTTTTTGGTGGAATTATGGAACAATTAAAAAACCCTTCCTTATTTGGACATTAATTGCAGACTGATCACATCTTTTGTGGATGGAATGATTTTAAAACGATCATCAATGCGCCATCCAACAATCCATACTATTTTTTTACCCGATTCCACAACCCAGGTTTCCTGTTTTTCCAAAGTTGATAATTTCTGATCAATTAAAAAGCGACTGATTTTCTTTTTCTTTTTCATTCCTAAAGGATAGAAATAATCTCCTGTTTTCCATCGGCGGAGCAACAAAGGATATTCAATATTTTTTGCATCCAGCTGTGCCATCGCAATATTTTTTTCTATGGTTCCATCATAGCCATCTGTTTTTATTTTAATATTGAAATATTCTGTTTCAACTAACACATCTTCTTTTTCAATAATTAATACATTTTGTGTGATGAACTTTATCGGACTAATGATCAGCCATTTTCTGTTTTTTAAAATCCTGTGAGTAGAGGATGAAATAAATTTTCCGGAAGGTGCCTCCAATAATTTTACAATTTCCGGGGTTTGGGCAGCGGTAAATCCATAATGTGTCGCAAACGCATGCACTATAGATGGATAGGCGGGCGTTTTTAATAATTTCAATACCGGTATATAATGCCCATCATGTTTAACTTCAATAAGTTTTTTTAAAATGTTCTTGCAATATTCATCATAGATCGTTTTAATATCCCTGAATATTTCAACTTGCCTCGCCAGGTGTTCTGTTACTCCGGGTAATACATTATTTAAAGCAGGTATTACGGAATGCCGGAAATAGTTCCTGGTATATTTTTCTGATAGGTTCGATGAATCTTCCCTGTATGAAATATTATTCCCTTGTGCATAAGCAACAATTTCATTCCGGGTAGAAAATAATAAAGGCCTGCACAACTTTCCATTTTTTGGAAGAATACTTTTCAATCCATTTATACCGGTGCCTTTAAAAAAATTCATCAGCATCGTTTCTACATTGTCATCCGCGTGATGGGCTGTAAGGATAAAATCCAATTTTGAATCTGCTTTTTCCTCCAACAATTCTTCAAACCATTTATACCTTAAAATTCTGGCAGCTTCCTGAACGGCATATTTATTTTTTGTTGCAAACTCAGTTGTATCAAATCTTTTTATAAAAATTTCATCTCCCAAACGATTGGCCGTTTCCTGTACAAAATGTTCATCCTCGTTACTTTCTTCTCCTCTTAATTGGAAATTGCAATGTACTATAGCTATCCGGATTTTTAATTGTCTGCATAAATACCATAAAACCATCGAATCAACCCCGCCGCTTACGGCAATCAGCAATCTTTGTTTTACATGAAACAAATTTTCTTTCTCAATAAACTGTTGAAATTTTATCAGTAGATCCATGAATCAGTTTGTAAGATCATCATAAGCCATTTGTAATTCACTCAATGCATGACGGTCATTTATTTTTCTGCATTCTGTCATTCCTTTTTCATAAACTTCTATTGCCGATTTTATTTCATCCATTCTCTCCAGAAGTCGGGCAAGGTGATAATAAGATCCAACATATCCAGGTTCATTTTCTAAAATCGATTCAAATAAATTTCTGGCGTAAGCATCCTCTCCTTTTTTCACTAATTCCAATGCCAATGCATGTTTTAAAAAACTATCCTCCGGCGAGCTTTTCAGCATTTCTTTTAATTTTTCTGTTCTTTCCATTCAGTTTTCTTTGATTCCGTTTTCAACTATATTTGCATCACACATTATCTTATAGTTGCATAAACAACCTTTTTTTACAAACTTAAATTTTCACGCATGAAGATATTAGTATGTATCAGTAAAACGCCAGATACAACGGCAAAAATAGCCTTCACGGATAACAATACGAAATTCGCAAATGATGGTGTTCAATGGATCATTAATCCATACGATGAATGGTATGCTCTGGTTAGAGCTATCGAATTAAAAGAAGCCGATTCTACAACCGTATTACATTTAATTAATGTGGGTGGTGCAGATAGTGAACCCATAATTCGTAAAGCACTGGCATTAGGCGGAGATGAAGCCATCAGGGTAAATTCTGATATTGCTGACAGTTTCAGCATCGCTTCACAAATTGCTGCGGTAGCTAAAGAAGGAGATTATGACTTAGTGTTCACCGGAAAAGAAACCATCGATTACAATGGTTCTTCCATTGGAGGAATGGTTGCAGAAATCCTTCAACTGCCTTATATTTCACATGCCATAAAATTTGATGTAAGCGGAACGCAGGCCACTGTTATCCGTGAAATTGAAGGAGGTGAAGAAACCAATACCGTTCAACTTCCCGTTGTAGTAAGTTGCCAGAAAGGAATGGCAGAACAACGTATTCCAAATATGAAAGGCATAATGGGCGCAAGGTCAAAGCCTTTAAAGTTGGTTGATGCCGTTGCAACAGATGTTTATACGGAAGTAGCTTCTTTTGATCTTCCTCCCGCAAAAGCAGGTGTCAAACTGGTATCGCCGGATCATCCCGAAGAACTTGTAAGACTTCTGCATGAAGAAGCAAGAGTAATCTAATTCCATTTTTTAAAATTTACAATTCAAACAAATGAGTGTTTTAGTTTTTATAGACCATGCTGACGGACACATAAAAAAATCTTCTTTTGAAGCAGCCTCTTATGCGTCAAGCATTGCCGAAATTACCGGCACCAACGCAGAAGCTATTGTAATTGGTAAAACGGATGATAATGTTTCTTCCCTTGGAGAATATGGAATAAAAAAAGTTCATACAGTAGCTGATGTTTCTTTTTTGGACAGCCAGGTATATACTTCTATCATTGCACAGGCAGTAGAAACTACGGGCGCTGATGTAATTGTTTTCAGTAATAATACAACTGCAAAAGCTATTGCGCCACGATTAAGTGTAAGATTGAAAGCTGGACTGGTTGCCGGCGCTGTTGCATTACCGGAAACTTCAAATGGATTTGTCGTTCGCAAAACCGTTTTCAGTGGAAAAGCATTTGCTAATATCAGTGTAAAAACGGCAAAAAAAATAATTGCGTTAAATCCTAATTCATATCACGTTGTTGCCGGAAGCGGAGTTGCCGATGTTGTAACTTTTAATCCAACACTTGAAACGCCAAGGGTTACCGTAACCAGTGTAAATAAAGTAACGGGAGAAATTCCATTGAGTGAAGCAACCATAGTTGTAAGCGGAGGAAGAGGTTTAAAAGGACCTGAGAACTGGGGATTTGTAACTGATCTGGCAAAATTATTAAACGCAGCAACTGCCTGTAGCAGACCGGTTGCGGATATTCACTGGCGTCCGCATCATGAGCATGTTGGACAAACAGGTTTAGCTATTGCGCCCAATTTATATATTGCTATTGGCATATCAGGAGCTATTCAACATCTTGCCGGTGTAAACCGTAGCAAGACAATCGTTGTAATTAATAAAGATCCGGAGGCTCCATTCTTCAAAGCAGCGGATTATGGTATAGTTGGCGATATATTTGAAGTAATGCCTAAGATCATTGACGCAGTGAAAAAATTAAAAGGTGTAGCCTGATTTCAGAGCCGCCATAATGATAAAGCCTTTCAACTAATGGTTGGAAGGCTTTAATTTTTATATTTGCACATCAAATCACGAAAGAAGGGATGAAAAAAATAGAGCTGGAAATAGTGGCATTGTCTCACAGCATTACTCAAACACACTCCTATGCTGTGGTTTTGGGAGAGATTAACGGACTACGCCGCTTACCTATAGTGATCGGTGGATTTGAAGCTCAGGCAATTGCCGTAGCCCTGGAAAGAATGAGTCCTAGCAGGCCTCTCACTCACGACCTGATGAAAAATTTCATGATGGCTTTCAATGTTGAATTGCATGAAATTGTAATAAATGATCTCCAGGAAGGAATCTTTTATTCAAAGCTTATTTGCAGTTCCTCGAACGATACTGTAGAAATTGATTCGCGAACTTCAGATGCGCTGGCATTAGCGGTTCGTTTTGGATGTCCTATCTATACTTACGATAATATTCTGGATCAGGCAGGAGTTTTAATGGAAGATGATGGTAAAAAAAATAAGGAAAATACGTCTATAACATCTGAAAGTGGCGGCAGCGACAACCTTAAAGCTTTAAGTTTAGATGAATTGAACACGCTTTTATCTGAAGTATTGGAGCAGGAAGATTATATTAAAGCTATCGCTATAAGAGACGAAATAAAAAGTCGCGGCAAATAACCATCTGATATGGTTGAATTTCCAAATTGTAAAATAAACATTGGGCTCTACGTTACTGGTAAACGTTCTGATGGATTTAATAATATCCAAACACTTTTTTATCCGGTTTCCATCAATGATATTTTAGAAATAATTGAAAGTGAGGATGGACAGTTTCAGTTTCAAACAACTGGTTTATCTGCGGGAAACCTTACTGATAATCTATGTGTGAAAGCCTATCATTTATTACGGGAACATTTTTCAATACCGCCGGTAAAAATGCATTTGCATAAAACCATTCCTGCAGGTGCCGGCTTAGGCGGTGGTTCTGCAGACGCTTCCTTTACCTTGAGCTTGTTAAATAAAAAATTTGATCTGGGTATCCGGGAAACCCAACTTCAATTATTTGCCGGAATGTTGGGAAGTGATTGTCCTTTTTTTATAAGTAACGAACCATCCATTGGTACAGGTAGAGGAGAAATATTGGAACGGGTTGAACTGGATCTTTCTAATAAACATATACTCATTATCAATCCCGGAATACACATCAATACAGCTTGGGCATTTTCACAATTACGGCATATAAGTCCACCTATAAATCTGCAGGAAATTTGCCAGTTACCTGTTGCCATCTGGAAAGATAATATTCGCAATGATTTTGAAGAAGCATCCTGCCGTCAGTTTCCGGAAATATCACATATCATAGACTGGATGTATCATAACCATGCATTGTATGCTTCCATGACGGGAACGGGAAGCAGCGTATATGGAATTTTCGATAATAAAATTAAAGAACATCCTTTTCCGGCGCATTACTTTTTTCGTTGGGTTTAATTATCTTTACAACATCAAAAAGATTTTTTCCATATTATCTGCAAATCTCGATCTGCTGAATCATCGAAGTTAATTTGCCCTTCCGCCTTTGACAGAGGCGATGTTTTCTATTATATTTTCAACGTTTTATTTATTTTTATGCATTCTACTATTGCGCTATCTGCAAAAACAGCTTATAATATTGAACTGGAAGAAAAACACGGAGCCCATAATTATCATCCATTGCCTGTTGTTTTACAAAAAGGATCTGGTCCATTTGTATGGGATGTTGATGATAAAAGATATTTTGATTTTTTAAGTGGTTATTCTGCTGTTAACCAGGGTCATTGCCATCCCAAAATTATAAAGGCATTAACGGAACAAGCAGAATTACTAACCTTAACTTCAAGAGCTTTTCATAATAATTTATTAGGTGAATACGAAGCCTATATCACCCATCTTTTTGATTATGATAAAGTGCTTCCGATGAATACAGGAGTGGAAGCCGTGGAAACAGCTATGAAACTTAGTCGTAAATGGGGTTATGAAAAGAAAGGAATTCCAAAAAACCAGGCAAAGATAATTGTGTGCGATTCAAATTTTCATGGCAGAACCATTAGTGTGATATCGTATAGCACCGATCCGTCAGCCACACAAAATTACGGTCCGTTTGTGCCAGGTTTCGAATTGATACCTTACAACGATTTGCAATCATTGGAGCATGCGTTACAGGATAAAAATGTGGCTGCATTTTTATTTGAACCCATTCAGGGCGAAGCGGGAGTAGTTGTTCCCAATGAAGGATATTATACAGGCATCAGAAATTTATGTACGGAATATAATGTATTGATGGTTTCAGATGAAATACAGACAGGGCTTTGCAGAACCGGCAAAATGCTTGCATGTGATCATGAAGGGGTGCGACCCGATATTGTTATTTTAGGAAAAGCATTGAGTGGAGGAACCTTACCGGTAAGTGCCGTATTAGCGGATGATGAAATAATGCTCACCATCAAACCCGGCGAACATGGAAGTACGTACGGCGGCAATCCGCTGGCGTGCAAAGTGGCCTTAGCTTCGTTGAAAGTTCTCATGGAAGAAAACATGGCAGATAATGCGATGAAGATGGGAGAATTATTTAGAGAACAACTAGAAAAAATACATTCTCCTTTTATAAAAATCATTCGTGGAAGAGGATTATTAAATGCAATAGTAATTGAACATACAGATAAGGAAGCTGCTTGGAATTTATGTGTAAAACTTATGGAGAACGGATTATTGGCAAAACCTACACACGGTGATAAAATTCGCTTTGCACCTCCTCTTGTGATTAATGAAGATCAAATTTTGGAAGCCGTAGAGATTATCAAAAAAAGTTTATCAATTTTAAATTAATGGATACACATCTGCACCACGATCCCGAACACTTTGAAACGCATCTTAAAAGTTCAGATCTTTTACGGGATATTGTTATTGGAATGAGTGACGGCCTCACAGTTCCTTTTGCATTAGCGGCAGGTTTGAGCGGTGCGGTGGCTAACAGCAATATTATTGTAATAGCCGGCATTGCCGAAATCGCAGCAGGAAGTATAGCTATGGGATTAGGCGGCTATCTTGCAGGTAAAACGGAACTGGATCATTATAACAGTGAACTGAAGCGGGAAAATTATGAAGTGGATCATTTGCGCCATCGTGAAATTGAAGAAACAAAAGAATTTTTTGCAAATATCGGCTTAAGTGAATCTGTACAATCACAAGCAACGGAAGAAATTTCACAAGATAAAAAACGCTGGGTTGATTTTATGATGAAGTATGAATTAGGCCTTGACAAACCTGATCCTGCACGTGCAAAAAAAAGTGCTTTAAATATTGGATTGTCTTATATCACCGGCGGTATCATTCCGTTAAGCCCGTATTTTTTTATTACTGATTCTACAGAGGCTTTAAAAATTTCTGTTGTTGCCACATTGATTTGCCTGTTTGTATTTGGATATTTCAAAAGCAAATTTACAGGTGTACATAAATTATCAGGCGCCTTAAGAGTTATGCTGATTGGTGCCCTGGCAGCAGGAGCTGCATTTGTAGTTGCGAAAATATTGGGAGGTTAATCATGCATTCTTTTCAATTTCGATAGCATGTTTGTTATTGCTGGAAATATTTTCTATTGTCCACTCAATTTTTTTTACAAAAGGAAATTGTCTTACCGGGCATTCAAATTTATTACAAATAGGACAAGAGAAATTAAGGCACCCGTCTGAATGCACAAACAGTTCCACTGATTCACCATATTCTTTTCTAACAAGCATACTCAGTTCATCTATTTCTTTATGCGCTTCATGCACATTAAAGTACCACGGAACCGTAAGATGGCAATCCAGATGAAGAATAGCGCCATACTTTATGATACGCAGATTATGCAAATCGATCCAGTTTACATTTTTGTTTTTATTTAGCGTTTCAACCATCCGGTTCAATAATGATTCATCTGCTTCATCCATAATTCCCGCAATAGAAGAACGGATTATTTTATATCCGGTAAAAATAATTACGAATGCAAAAATCATCGCCACCACGCTATCCATCCAGGTAATATTTGTAAAATATAATAATAGTAAACCCACCATTATTCCTGCAGTGGTATAAGTATCAGTTTTCAAATGCCGTCCGCTGGCGATCAGGGCCAAAGAATTATTTCTCTTTCCATATTTTTCACAAATATTTCCGGCTATAAAATTAATTGCAGCACTTATACCAATTAAGATCAAACCGATATCTAATTTTTTTATGGAA
>JBKJSZ010000402.1:0-4421 GCA_046593675.1 Ferruginibacter sp. | reverse complement strand
CATTTCGCATAATGGTGGAGGAGCGGATCTCGAAGGAAAAGTGAAATCTTTTAATTGTACTAACCTGGTTATTAATGATGATACAGGTAGTGGTAATTCGGTTGAATACACCATTACGAGACAATAAATTCATTTAAACCTTTCCTCCAAACGGTTCTTTATGCATACTGCAGAAGAATGCGGGGAAAATAAGATAGTTTTGCCGGGCGTTAGCCCGGCTTTTTGTTTTAAACGGTGCTATATATATAATGAAATCAGGATTTGTAAATATTTTTGGAAAACCCAATGCGGGGAAAAGTACTTTATTAAACGCATTAATGGGAGAGAAACTGGCCATTGTTTCCAGTAAAGTTCAAACTACAAGGCACCGCATCAAAGCCATTCTCACAACAGATGATTACCAGATCGTTTTTTCTGATACACCTGGAATTATAGAACCAAAATATAAACTGCATGAGAAAATGATGCAGGCGGTTAAAGGTAGTTTAGAAGATGCAGATCTGGCTTTATTGATGGTGGATGCAAAAGAAAATATTGAAGAGTGCCATGCCATTTTTCAATCCTTGAAATTAAAATCTCCGGCTTTGATCGTGATCAATAAAGCCGATCTTATAAAAGATGAAGAGCATCTTAATGTAATCAGAAAATATTTTGAAGCACAATCTTATTGCAAAGAGTTGATGATCATTTCGGCGTATAAGAAAAAAGGACTCAAAGAACTAATAGATAAAATTCTATCTTATTTACCGGAAGGCGAACCCTTTTTTGAAGGAGATGATTTAAGTGACCTGCCGGCTAAATTTTTTGTAAGTGAATTGATCCGGGAACAGATCTTTCATTTGTACCAGGAAGAACTACCGTATCATACAGCAGTATTGGTGCAGGAATTCAAAGATAAAACTACTCTGATCAAAATTACGGCAGATATCATCGTGCAAAGAGAAACACAAAAAGGAATTATCCTTGGTGAAAGAGGTTCCAAGATAAAACAACTCGGAACCAACGCAAGAATTGAAATAGAAAAATTCCTGGATAAAAAAGTTTTCCTGGAACTGTTTGTAAAAGTGCGTCCCAAATGGAGAGACAATGAAACGCATCTCCGTGAATATGGTTATCAATAATAAAAGATTTTTTTAAAATGAGTTTTACAGTTGCAATAACAGGAAGACCGAATGTAGGCAAGAGCACTTTTTTCAACAGGATGCTGGAAGAAAGAAAAGCTATAGTAGATGATATAAGTGGCGTAACCAGAGACCGGCAATATGGTATTGCGGAATGGTCCGGCAAATCTTTCAACCTGGTTGATACAGGTGGTTTTGTACCGAAAACGGAAGATGTTTTTGAAAAAGAAATTCGAAAACAGGTGCATATTGCTATCGAAGAAGCTAATGCAATCATTTTTATGGTAGATGTTTCAACAGGTATTACAAATCTGGATGAATCAATGGCCGATCTTTTAAGAAGAAGCCATAAACCTGTTTTCCTTGCAGTAAATAAAGTAGATAATCATAAAAGATTATTGGAAGCCAGTGAATTTTATAGTTTAGGATTTGAACATATTTTTTTCCTTTCTTCTATCAGTGGAAGTGGCACCGGTGAAATTTTGGATGCCGTGATTGATTTAATTCCTGCTGATTCTGATGTGGAAGAAAAATCGGATATTCCTAAATTTGCGATCATCGGTCAACCGAATGTGGGTAAATCTTCTTTACTCAATGCCTTAATAGGAAAAGAAAGAACTATTGTAAGTGACATTGCAGGAACAACCCGCGATACTATTCATACGCATTACAATTTATTCAATAAAGATTTTATGCTGATTGATACCGCAGGTATACGGCGTAAAGCAAAAGTGCATGAAGACCTTGAATTTTATTCTGTCATTCGTGCCATTAAAGCAATGGATGAAGCAGATGTTTGTATGTTATTACTGGATGCGTCTAAAGGATTAACAGCACAGGATCTTTCCATATATTCTTTGGCCATTAAAAAAGGAAAAGGCCTGGTGGTATTGGTTAACAAATGGGATCTTGTTGAAAAGGAAACCAATACAGCAAAGGAATATGAAAAAGATCTGAGAAACAGGTTCGCACCGTTTTCTGATGTGCCTATCATTTTTATTTCTGTACTGGAAAAGCAACGTATTTTTCAAAGCATTGAATCGGCTTTGCATGTGTATGAGAATAAACATAAAAAAATCAGCACGTCAAAGCTCAATGAGGTGATGCAGAAAGCACTGGAAGCCTATCATCCGCCTGTGGTACGTGGAAATGTGGTGTCAATAAAATATGTAACGCAATTACCAACTCATACACCAAGTTTTGCCTTTTTCTGTAATTATCCGGATGATATTAAACTGCCGTATAGAAATTATCTTGAAAATAAATTGAGAGAAGCTTTTGATTTTACAGGTGTTCCTGTGCGTTTATTTTTCAGGAAAAAATAATTACATTTTTTTAATGACCATATAAGTGATGATGGCAATGAGTATGATCAGCACTATGGAATAATAAGTCCATTGTTGCGAAGGAATGGCCATTCTTTTTCTTTTTCTGTTGCGGTTTACCACTTCTTTTTTCAACTGAAGGTTCATCTGTTCTGCAAGGGAATTAAGTACTTTCTTGTGTTGGAATTGTTCAAGACCTTCCAGTGCATCTTCCGTAAAAACATCTTCCTGCATACTTTTTTCAAATTCGTGTTGTTCCGCATCTGACATTTCACCATTAAGGTATTGAAGCAGTTTTTCCTGCTCTGCATCCTTATTGGAATTATCTGGTATGTTTGTTACATCATTCTTCATTTTCCTGCATTCTCTCTATTTGTTTACGAAGATTCCGCTTTGCATTCTGAATATAGCTTTTTACCTGCATGAATGTATAGCCTGTTTGATCTGATACCTGCTGATAACTTTTCTTTTCAAGATAAAACAAAGTAATACATGCTTTTTGTTCGGGATTCAGTTGTTCCACTGCACTGGCCATCCAGGTTAATGATTTTTCTTTTTGTAAAAAATCATCGGATTCTTCTTTCACAGAACTTAACACCCGTTCATTTAACTCGCTGGTGAATCTTCCTTTTTCCCTGAATTTCATGAGGCAATGGTTTTTAGCCACCATATATACCCAGCTTTTAAAATATTCTACTTTGTATTTTTTTAGTTCATCAATTACTTTCAAAAAAATCTGCTGAACGCTGTCTTTAGCTTCCTCTTCATTTTTAAGATATTTCATACAAACACCAAACAGCAACAAGGTATAACGTTGTAATAAAATACCAAGCCACTCATTGTCCCCATCTTTATGAAACAGGTCCATGAGTTCTTTATCATCTTTGTCTTTATGCTGATGAAAAACCAATCTTTATGTTTGTTGTGAGATGAAGATTAATGTCAATTCCATAATCATATTTTATCAGAAATGCTGGTGGTTGCATGAGAAACAACTTTTGGTTTTTTATCAAAAAAAAGCATCTTCAAAGCAATAACGATCATTAAAAGGGCAAATACTTTCTTAACGGTTTCCTGTGGCAGTGAAATAGATATTTTACTGCCTAAAAAGCTGCCGGCAATGAAACCAATGGCCAGCCAGATCACAATATGGAAATCCACATATCCTTGTTTGTAATATTGCAATACGCCTAAAAATCCAACCGGAAACATGATCAGTGCAAGAGAGGTACCCTGTGCCTGCAATTGATTGAAACCCAGAAAATACACCAGCGCCGGAACAATAATAATTCCTCCGCCAATACCTACCAATCCGCCTAAGGTGCCTGCGGCAATGCCAATGATAACAATGATCAGAATGGTTTGCGTATCCATGGTATTTTTTTTTGGTTGTGGCATTTGTTTTTACAAATTAAGGAGCGGAAGGTTTTTGCAATTCATCCGTATAAGTATATTTAAAATCTACAAACCATTGTTTGTTTTGCTGAATCACACGAATCTCCATCGGCTTTTTCATGTAGGAATTGGAATAATTAATCAGCGTAGTTGAATCCGTTTGTTCAGAAAGTTTATTGATTTCGTAAGAAGCTTTTTTATAATTATCTTTTTGCTCCTTGCTTAAATGCTCATAATATCTTTTATAAGAATCAAACAATTGCTGATTTTGTGAGTCGGGAAGAATCAGGAGTTCTGCTTTTTTAAAATCACCATCCAGGCTGGCTCTGATAAAGGTTGTTCCGGTATCAATAGCCGTATCGGGCCTTTCATTTTTTGATTCCCAGCAACTATTTAAAATTAAGACTGATAGAATACTTAAATAAAATGTCCTCATTTTAATACGCATAATTAAAGGTATCAATTGTAAACATAAAAAAAGCACTCCGAAGAGTGCTTATCTTTCATTTTAAAAAGATTAGTGTTTCATGCTGTCCATTGATTTCATCGCTTCATTCACTTTGCCTTTCAAAGAATCCAT
>JBKJSZ010000329.1:0-9226 GCA_046593675.1 Ferruginibacter sp. | reverse complement strand
GATGCGCCGGTAGAAGTAATTGGTGCTTTAAATTTACCTGCAGTTCCCATGAATATCATTTTGGAAAATGCCATGCTGCCAAATACTGAAAAAGTAAGAGAACGGCTGCAAGAACTACTTCAAAATTAATCTCACACAAATCCTACATTTGCTCTTCATACAAAATACCATGCATAAAATTTTACTGGCTTTATTAACTGTTTTCACCTTAAACGCTTGTCAGAAAGAATACACACCCAATGTTAGAATTACAAATGCGCCAGATACCACTAATTTGCTGAAGAAGTTTGCAGTAGTTGATCTTTCCTTAACGGCGCCTGCTGATACTGTTGCTATTTATACATATACATATGATAATTTAAATCGTTGTACGCGTGCAAATTTTTATGATGTACCCAACAATTACACCATCGTTACCTTATTTTATTACAACGGAACTGATTCTACTATAATCAGCACAGATAATTTTATAGAGAATGAACCCATTCATGGATATGAATATTTTACATACAATGCTGCTAAACAAATGATCAAAGATTCAGTTATTGAAAAAGATGTAAATACAGGTTTGTTATCTTTTAATTTTTCTTACAATTATGCTTATTCAGGAAATAGAATAGATGGAATGATCTACAACGGCACTGACCTTTTCTTACGTACGGTACATCTGCAGCAATTTGACGGATCTGGTAATTTATTATCTGAAAAAGATTCCAGTTTTGAATATTCAGGAACACCTCCAACAGAATCTTTTAATTCAGATTTGTTTCATGCCAACACCTATGATACGAAGAATAATCCTTTTTATAAAATCTATCCAAAATACAGCCTGATTATGATGTATGAAAATGCATCCACCGACAACATTCCATTTTATTATTCTTTTATTTCGAAAAATAATATCATCAGTCAGACAAGGGTTGATAATTCACCAACACCAACCGGCATTGATTTGTACAACGATAGGTTTACTTATACTTATACTATTAATAATTATCCGGAAGTAGTAGTATATCAGGATGTTCAGAACAATGAACTTTATAAGGGATTTTATTATTATTGAACTGTTGTCATTTGCATTTTTCCGTCTTTCATATGTAAAACACGATCGCTCATAATGGCGAGTTCTTCATTGTGTGTAACAATAAGAAATGTCTGCTGAAATGTAGATCGTAATTCCAGAAAAAGTTCGTGCAACTCTTTTGCGTTTTTTGAATCAAGGTTTCCGGTAGGTTCATCCGCCATGATAATGGAAGGATTGTTTATCAGCGAACGGGCAACGGCTACGCGTTGTTGTTCTCCGCCGGAAAGTTCCATAGGTTTATGTTTCATCCTGTCTTTCAATCCTAATATATTCAGTAGTTCTTGCGCTCTTTGTTCCGCAACCTGTTTTTGTTTTCCACCAATCCATGCTGGTATGCATACATTTTCCAAAGCGGTAAATTCCGGAAGCAGATGGTGAAACTGAAAAATAAATCCGATATGTTTATTACGAAACGCGGCCAGCGCACGCCCTTTTAGTTGATCTACTCTTTTATTTTCTAAGAATATTTCTCCTTCATTGGCTTTATCCAGTGTTCCTAGAATATGTAAAAAAGTACTCTTTCCCGCACCCGAAGAACCTACAATACTTACAATTTCCCCTTTCTGAATATCTATATCTACGCCTTTCAACACCTGAAGTTGCCCATATTTTTTTTGTATGTTTCTGGCTCTTAACATGCTTCGAAAATAATCATAAATAAAATACAGGAGAATGATCAATTGCCACGGTTTTCAATAAACTGGCTTTTAAATTGCAATCGTGGAAAATGGTATTGGGAAAAACACTTTTGGTTATTTCCTACGAACTTCTACATTTGCAAAAAACTAAACCTATTTTCTAATATGTTCTGGACACTAGAATTAGCCTCACACCTTGAAGATGCTCCCTGGCCGGCTACTAAAGACGAATTGATCGATTACAGTATTCGTAGTGGTGCACCCATAGAAGTTATCGAAAATCTTCAGGAATTAGATGATGAAGGAGAAATTTATGAAGGACTGGATGATATATGGCCGGATTATCCGAGTCAGGAAGATTTCTTCTTTAACGAAGATGAATATTAATTAAAATTATCTGTCATATACAGATTAAATATTTTGAATACATTTTAAAAAGCCTCTCCATATGGAAAGGCTTTTTCTATAACTCTGAAATAAGTTTATTCTCCCATTTTTTCAATCACTGCTCCAGTAACTCCGGTAAAAGAGAAACCTCCATCATGAAATAAATTCTGCATTGTCACCATTTTCGTCATATCACTAAACATCATTACACAATAATTAGCGCAATCTGCAGCACTAGCATTACCCAATGGACTCATTTTTTCCGCATAATTTATAAAACCATCAAAACCCTTAACGCCACTTCCGGCAGTTGTACGTGTGGGTGATTGAGAAATGGAATTTACACGAACGTGTTTTTTAACTCCATAGTGATAACCAAAACTCCTGGTAACACTTTCCAAAAGAGCTTTGGCATCAGCCATTTCATTATAATCGGGAAACACACGCTGAGCGGCGATATACGTTAAAGCTACCACACTGGCCCAATCATTCAGCGCATCTTTTTTATAACAGTTTGCCAGTACACGATGTAAACTCATAGAAGAAATATCCAATGTTTTAGCATTGAAACCATAATCAATTTCTGTATAATGTTTGCCTTTTCTAACATTGAGGCTCATACCAATTGAATGCAGAATAAAATCAAATCCACCACCGAAATGTTCCATGGCTTTTGTGATCAGGTTTTCTACATCTTCATTATTACTAACATCACATGGAATAACCGGTGCATTTACAGCAGATGCCAGTTTATTGATCTCTCCCATCCTCATAGCCACCGGAGCATTGGTAAGCACAAGCTCTGCGCCTTCTTCATGGCATCTTAATGCAGTGATCCATGCAATTGATTTTTCATCCAGCGCACCAAAAACAATTCCTTTCTTTCCTTTTAATAAATTATACATATTGTTAGATTTGTAGAATTTGTAAAAGTACATGCTTCCATGTAATTGCGATCAGTTCGCAACCATCTCTTTCGCATTTTCTATTGCAGCGGCGGTAGGCTCTTCTCCGCTTAGCATTTGTGCAATGGCAATGATGCGTTCATCGTCATTTAATTTTTTTACGGAAGTAACGATCTTATCTTTTACGATAGCCTTAAAAACAAAATAATGCGCATCGGCTTTTGCAGCTATCTGGGGCTGATGTGTTATAGCTATCAATTGATGTTGTGCGGATAATCCCTTCATGATATTGCCTACCTGCCTGGCTGCTTCTCCACTGATACCACTATCAATTTCATCGAAGATTAAAGTAGGCAATTCAACTTTGGAGGCAACCAGCGATTTTATAACCAGCATCAACCTACTCAACTCTCCACCACTGGCCACTTTTTTTATGAATTCATAACGATCACTTTTATTGGCATCAAATAAAAAAATCACTTCATCAATTCCATTTTCCGATAAAACCGCAGTTTTAATTTCTACTTTCAACCGGGCATTTGGCATACCAACCTGTTTCAATAAACCATTCACTTTTTCCACAAAAGAAGGGGTCTGTTTTTTTCGTTTGACAGAAATTTTTTCCGCCAGGGTTATAGCTTTTTTCTCTGCCCGATCTACATCATTTTCCAATTTTTCAATCTGGTTAGATATGTCGAGTAAAGCAGTTAATTTTTGATGGAGTAATTGTTGAACAGAGAGCAATTCCTCCGTTGTTTTTACATTATGCTTTTTTAATAATTTGTATCCGGCGGAAATTTTATCATGAATGATCTGAATCCGTTCTGCGTCACTGGAAATATTATTTTCCACAACTTCCAGTTCATCAGAAATATCCTGTATTTCTAAGTAGGAACTTTGTAAACGAACATGAAGTTGTTCGATGGACGGATGAAAAGAGGAAAGTGTATGCAATTTTTGTAAAACAATTTTCATTTGTTGCAGCACAGGCTCATCACTTGTCTGTAAAATGTTGTTAACAACCGATAATTGTTGTTTGATATTTTCTGCATTCGACAATAATTTCAGTTCTGCATCCAGGTTTTCCAATTCATTAGGTTGCAGATGTAATTCTTCAAGTTCTGCATACAAAAATTGATTGTAATCCTGCTCTTTATTTGCAGCCGACTGCAATTGTTGCAGGCGTTGCCATTCTTTTTTTAAAACTGAATAAGACTGGAAGTTATCTTTTAATTGGAGTAAGTCATGTGAATTCTCTGCGAGTGCGTCAATAACATCCCGTTGAAAAGCTTCATCAACTAATTCCATGGTATCAAATTGCTGATGCAGATCTACAAGCAATCCGCTTAATTGCTTTATCTGGGTTAAGGAAACCGGTGTATCGTTTATAAAAATTCTGGATTTTGCATTAGGAGAAATTTCCCTTCTCACCACAATTTCATCCAGCTGATCCACATCGTTATGTAAAAAAAAAGCATCGATCTTTTCATTCCTCACTTCAAATATTCCTTCTATAATACATTTTTTTTGTGGCTGTAAAGCGGACGTATCGGCTCTTTCCCCCAAAATAAGATTCAGGGCTCCCATCAAAATACTTTTGCCGGCACCGGTTTCTCCCGTGATAATATTCAACTTATTGGAGAAGTCTATGTCAAGCTGATCGATGATCGCGTAATGTTGTATATGAAGCCTTTTGAGCATGATGGCAAATTATACAATTTGTATCAGCAATAGCGTACGTTTCTATAAAATTACCTATAAAAAAAGAGGTTCTTTTTACAGAACCTCTTTGGAATATTTTCAAAAATAATTATTTCACATCAATGGTATCGTGCAAATCAGAATCTACAAGAATACGACCGCAATTTTCGCAAACCATTATTTTCTTACGCAATTTGATCTCACTTTGTTTTTGTGGAGGAATAGCATGAAAACATCCACCACAACTGTCTCTTTCCACAGGAACCACCGCTAAACCATTGCGATAATTTTTACGGATGCGATCATAGCTTACAATCAACCTTTCATCCACGTGGTTGCGGGCTTCATCTGCATCTTTATTATAATGTTTCTCTTCTTTTTCAGTATCCTTAATGATTTTTTCCAACTCCCCTTTTTTTCCATTGAGGTTTGTTTCTTTGGTAGCCACTGCTTTTTTAGCAATATCTAACTGGCGTGCTTTTTCTCCTATTTCTTCTGTAGCATCTTTAATATGCTTTTCGCATAATTTTTCCTCAAGTTGCTGCATTTCAATTTCTTTATTGATCGCTTCGAACTCACGGTTATTTTTTACGTTCTCGCTTTGCTTCTCGTATTTTTTTATCAGTGCCTGTGCTTCTGCAATTCCTACTTTCTTTTGCTCTATGAATTCGGTGATGCCGTTAATTTCTTCCTCTACCCTTGTTTGGCGGGCATGTAAACCTTCAATTTCATCTTCAAGGTCTTTAACTTCCATAGGTAATTCACCTTTAAGGATTTGAATTTCATCCAGCTTGCAGTCGATTTTCTGCAGGCGAACCATAGAAGCTAATTTTTCTTCAACTGAAAATTCTTTGATAGAAGCCATATTTTATATTTTATATTTTACCGTTATGAAACCGGCAATTTGTGCTCTTATAAAAAATAACGCACAGGATTGGTATTCATCGCGGTTTTTAGGACGGCAAAGTTAGGATAAATTTGGCTCAAATGATCAAATAAAAGGTCAGTTGTAAACTGTTCGCTTTCATAATGACCGATATCTGCCAGCAAAATGCCTCCTTCTGCATCAAAAAATTCATGGTATTTTACATCGGAAGTGATAAACAGGTCGGCTCCTGCTGCTTTTGCAGCGTTCAAAAGAAAAATTCCGGCTCCTCCGCAAACGGCTACTTTTTGTATTTTTTTTCCGGTGAACGGTGTGTGCCGTATTATTTTTAAACTAAAAACGTCTTTTAATTTTTGCAATACATCTGCTTCATTCATCTCAATTTCTAAAATTCCCACGAGCCCGCTACCAACATCCGATAGAAAATTACCTAATGCGAAAATATCATAGGCAACTTCTTCATAAGGATGCGCCTCTTTTAAAATTATGACCAGCTTTTTTTCCAGATAGGATGGAAAAATAACCTCCACTCTAATTTCTTTCTCCAGTTGCCTTTTCCCTTTTTCGCCTATGAAAGGACTTGACAGATCACCTGGCCTGAACGTTCCGGTTCCTACGGTATTAAAACTACATTCACTGTATTTACTAATATTTCCGGCACCGCCATTAAAAAGTACCTCGCGAACTTTATCAGCAAATTCAACAGGCACAAAAGTGATCAGCTTTTTTAACAAAGCTTCTTTGGGTTGTAACACCGAGTGTTGTATTAATCCGATTTTATCAGCAATCATTTTATTTACTCCCTGTAATAAATTATCCAGGTTTGTATGTATGGCATAAATGGCTATATCATTTTTTATAGCCGTAATGATGGTTTTTTCAACATAAGTTTTTCCGGTGATTTTTTTCATCCCTTTAAAAACTATTGGATGATGCGCTACCACCAGGTTACATTTTTTTTCAATAGCCTCTTTTATAACTTCCTCTGTAGCATCCAGCGTAATTAAAATACCGGTACATTCCCAGGAATCATTTCCTGTAATTAATCCGGCATTATCATACGATTCCTGATAGGAAATTGGTGCAAGTGTTTCGAGCGACTGAACAATTTCATTGATCTTCATCTGCTATATTTACAAACTAAATTAGTTGAATTTTCCATCTGTAAAGAACATCCTTTATGACAAATAATTCGGAACAACTTTATCGTAACTATATAGATATTTTTCAAAAGATTGCGGACATCAAATATGCATCCGCAGTTTTGCAATGGGACCAGGAAACCTATCTTCCCAAAAAAGGGAATGATTTCAGAGGAAGACAAATTGCTTCTTTAAATGAAACAGCGCACGAATTATTCACCCAGGAAAAAACCGGCGCATTATTACAGGAACTTTCAGCCAGGGAAGATCTGACAGACATTCAGAAGAAAAATGTGGAATTATCATGGGAAGATTATAACCGAAATATAAAATTTACTTCCGGTTTTGTAAGAAAGATGAGTGAAGCGATTAACACCAGTTTTCATGCATGGATTGCTGCACGAAAGGGAAATGATTTCAGCATTTTTCAACAACCATTGGATACCGTCATACAAATTAAAAAAGAAGAAGCAGCCATTATAGGATATGCTGCACACCCTTATGATGCATTGATGAACGATTACGATAAAGGTTTAACGGTGGCAACAACGGATGCTTTATTTGCAAAATTACGCCCGGCCTTATCAGAATTACTGGATGAAATTAAAACCAAAAAACAGGTAGATGATCATTTCCTTCATCAAGGTTTTAATAAAGATGAGCAATGGCTGTATGGTATGCAACTGTTGAAGAAATTGCATTTTGATTTTGATGCAGGAAGGCAGGATATCAGTGAGCATCCGTTTACTACAAGTTTCAATTGCAAAGATGTTAGACTCACCACACGGATCGATGAAAATGATTTTTCAAATATGACGTGGAGTTGTATCCATGAATGTGGCCATGGATTATATGAGCAAGGTTTACCGGAAGATCAATATGGATTACCGCTGGGTGAATTTTGCAGTCTTAGTATTCATGAAAGTCAAAGCCGCTTATGGGAAAATAATATCGGTAGAAGTTTCCCTTTTTGGAAGAAAGAATTTCCAAACCTGCAACGTTCATTTCCACAGTTAAAAAATGTTCCTGTTCTCGATTTTTATAAAGCCATCAATAAAGTTGAACCCACATTAATAAGAACAGAAGCGGATGAACTCACTTACCATTTTCATGTGATGATCAGGTATGAATTAGAAAAAAAATTAATTGAGGGAAGTTTACTTTCAAAGGACATTCCTGCTTATTGGAATGAACAGTACAAAAATTACCTCAGTGTAAGCGTTCCGGACGATAAAAATGGTTGCCTTCAGGATGTACATTGGAGCCATGGCAGTTTCGGATATTTTGCCACCTATAGTATTGGAAGTTTATACGCTGCTCAAATGATGTTTAGTATGAAGGAAAATAATCAGATAGCTGAAGATCATCAAAATGGTGACACAGCTTCTATTTTTTCGTGGCTGCAACAACAAATATATCCGTATGGCCGTTATTATAATTCTAATGCATTATGCAAACATGCAACGGGAGAGACTTTAAACAGTGAGTATTTTATTAAATATGCAAAAGCCAAATTCTTTGAAATTTACATATCTTAAATTTCCTAATTTTGTAGATATGTTTTATAGCAAGAGATATTTTCTGGCCATTATTACAGCGCTCATTTTATTATTAAGTTCTTGTAAAAAAACTGTTGAACCCATAACGGAAAATGTTCTGGCTCAATATTTTGAACAAAACATTCTTAACAGCGATTATATAGTTAAGCTGGCAACAGATAACGGTAACGTTTTGACATCCGATTATAATGGATATCGTTTCCGTTTATTAAAAAATACCTTGCTTGATGGGCCCATGACTGCTACCAGGAACGGATTGGTAACTAATGGAACATGGGCATCCAATGAAGATTATAGTAAACTCACCATCCATTTCGATATTCCCACTGCTCCGCAGGAGTTTTCTTTTATTGTTCGGTCTTGGAGATTTACCCGAAAAGCAATTCCTGTAATGGAATTAGCGCCCTGGGGAACCACCGATCCGAAAATTTTACACATGGAAAAGCAATAAATTTTACAATTTGGTGTTAATGAATAAGTAAGCTCCCATCCAGGGCTTACAGGAATTATCCATTATTCATAAAACAAAACACCAAACATGACGACAATCAAACTGGTAAAATCCGTTTGCGTTACTGTGGTAATCGTATTATTCAGCCTGGCATCTTCCGCGCAACTTCGAGCTGATTTTTCTGCGACACCTGTTTCCGGTTGTTCGCCGGTAGTAGTACGTTTCACAGACTTATCAACTGGTAATCCAACCAACTGGCGTTGGGATCTTGGCAATGGTACCATTTCCTTTTTACGTAATCCTTCGGTTACATACTTTAATCCGGGGCAGTACAATATAAAGCTGATTATTCAGAATGGGAGCGGTCGTGATTCCATTATCAGGCAGCAATACATAACCGTTTATGATAACCCGGTTGCACAATTTACTTCTAATGTGCAGAGTGGCTGCTTTCCGTTGGGTGTACAATTTAC
>JBKJSZ010000326.1:0-6559 GCA_046593675.1 Ferruginibacter sp. | reverse complement strand
CAAAAAATGTTGAACGGTTGTAGCCAGTTCAACATTTTTATTTTAAAAACGGAAATATTATCTATCGGAAATTCAAGTGATGTATGCACAGTCAATTAAAAATCATCGTCATCAAATGAGCCGCCGCTGTCCAAATCATCATTAAAGAGATCTTTAAAATCATCATCCACTTTAAAGTCATCTTCTTCTTTTATTTTTTTAGCTGCACCGCTGGTTTTACCCTTTGATTTCGGCAAATCAAATTCATCGAAATCCGGATCCCAGTTTTCATCATCATCTTCGGATTTCTCCCAATCGTCTTTTACCTCGACATCTTCCTCATCATCGTCATCATCAGATGCCTTTTTTGATTTGGATGTAGTCTTGGTGGTTTCTTCATCAAGATCATCATCGTCATCATCATCTTCTTTTTCAGATGCTAACTTTTTAGGAGCTGCCTTCTTTGCAGATGCTGCTTTTTTAGGAGCTGCTTTCTTTGTATCTTTTTCTGGTTTGATTGCCATATTCTCAACTATATTATGCTGTAAATTTTCTACTGAATTTTCAATTTGCCAAATAAACTTTCAGCTTTTTTTTAAAACCAATTAAATAGCGACAATTTGTTCGCGACCGGGTCCATTACTGATGAATTTTACAGGAACGCCCAGATAATTATTTAAATATTCGATATAATTTTTGAGTGCATCCGGCATATTTTCAAATGATTGTATTGCGGTGATATTTTTTACCCAGCCTTCAAATGTATCGTAGTTTGGTTCAATTTTCAAACGATTCATCTGGAAAGGTACATGATCTGATTTTTGTCCATTGATGAGATAAGAACTACAGGCTTTCAATTCTTTCATTTCATCGAAAATATCCGTTTTGGTCATTACAAGTTTTGTAACGCCATTTATCATACATGCAAAACGTAACGCTACCAAATCTATCCATCCGCAACGCCTTGCCCTTCCGGTGGTACTGCCAAATTCATTTCCAGCTTTTCGGATGAATTCACCTGTTTCATCTTGTAATTCTGTAGGAAACGGTCCTCCGCCCACACGTGTACAATACGCTTTAGTTATACCGATAACATCTTTTATTTTTTGAGGAGGAATTCCTAAACCCGAACAAACACCCGCCGAAATGGTACTGCTGCTCGTTACAAAAGGAAACGTTCCAAAATCAACATCCAGCATAGAACCTTGTGCACCTTCTGCCAGCACTCTTTTTCCTTTTGATATTTTTTCATTGATGAAATATTCACCATTTACGATCTTTAATTCTTTTAAAAATTCCAGGGCTTCAAAAAATTCTTCTTCCCACGCTGTTATGTCTTCCTGAAAATTAAAGTTGTCTAAAAGCCGTTGATGTTTTAAACGAAGCTTGATGTATTGTGTGGTGAAATTTTTATCTAACAAGTCTCCCACGCGTAATCCATTACGGCCTGTTTTATCCATATAAGCCGGGCCAATTCCTTTTAAGGTACTTCCTATTTTTTCTGTGCCTTTGGAAACTTCACTGGCTTTGTCTAAAGCCCTATGTGTTGGAAGTATGAGATGTGTACGCTCACTGATGTACAGATTTTTTTTATACTCTACACCCATTTCCGCAACGCGTTTACATTCGCTGAGTAATGTAACAGCATCCAGTACAACGCCATTGCCGATCAGGTTTATTTTATCTTCATGAAAAATACCGCTTGGTATCTGGTGTAAAACAATTTTTTTTCCATGCTGGTATAATGTGTGGCCAGCATTCGGGCCGCCCTGAAAACGGGCTATCACATCATAATCTTTAGCAAAAAAATCAACTATCTTCCCTTTACCTTCATCGCCCCATTGCAGCCCGAGAATTACATCAACCATTTATTTTCATTTTAAAACGAAAGTAAACAAAGATGGTAGAAATGTGAGGGGAATTTATACCGGACAAAAATTAAAAATAAAGGCAAAAGTTAACAGTCAAAATCTAAAAGTTTACAGTTTAAAAACAGGCAGTAAAAAATTCAGGATAGATCTATATTACTTTCAATTTCTTATTTTTCCCTTTTAACTTCCTAAGCTACTTTCAACAAACTCAGTTTACTTAAACTGAATTTACGTTGTGCATATTCTAAAGTAACGTCAAATGATTTTACTTTTTGAGAAGGTAATTCATACATGGCATCTGTGAGAATACTTTCGCAAATGCTGCGCAAACCTCTTGCACCTAATTTATATTCCAATGCTTTTTCCACCATAAAATCATACACTTCCGTTTCAAATTTTAAAGCGATGCCTTCGATCTCAAATAAACGGGTAAATTGTTTTACCAATGAATTTTTTGGTTCTGTGAGAATATTCCGTAACGTTTCGGCATCCAATGGATTGAGGTAAGTTACAACGGGTAACCTTCCTAACAATTCCGGAATTAAACCAAAATGTTTAAGGTCTACTGCATTTACAAACTGCAATAAATTATTATGCTGGTATTCCTGCATTTCCTTATTTACATTAAAGCCAATGGCATTTGTATTTACCCGGCGTGCGATGATGCGGTCTATGCCATCAAAAGCACCGCCACAAATAAATAAGATATGTTGTGTATTGATCTTGATCAATTTTTGTTCAGGATGTTTTCGTCCGCCCTGTGGTGGCACTAACACTTCACTTCCTTCCAGCAATTTCAACAAGCCCTGCTGAACGCCTTCGCCGCTCACATCTCTTGTAATAGAAGGGTTATCACTTTTACGTGCGATCTTATCAATTTCATCAATGTATACAATTCCCCTTTCAGCAGCAGTTACATCATAATTACAGGATTGTAATAAACGGGTGAGCATGCTTTCCACATCTTCCCCTACATAGCCCGCTTCCGTAAATACGGTGGCGTCTACAATGGCAAAAGGAACATTCAACATACGGGCAATAGATTTTGCCAGTAAGGTTTTTCCGGTTCCGGTTTCACCAACCATAATGATGTTGCTTTTTTCTATTTCTACATCATTCTCTACTTTTTGATTTAATCTTTTATAATGATTGTATACAGCAACAGCCAGAATTTTCTTGGCATCATCTTGTCCGATCACATATTCATCCAGGAATTTTTTTATCTCAATAGGTTTTCTTACCGTCAGTTTTAAAGAAGAAGCCATGGTGGATTTGGCATCAGGATTAAGAGTGAGTTCCTGAGAAATAATTTCCTGTGCATGTTCAACACAGTTTTCACAAATATGACCTTCCTGTCCTGCGATAAGAATCTTTACTTCTTCCCTGCTTCTTCCGCAGAATGAACAATGTAAAATTTGTGGTTGCTTGGCCATATATACAATTTATGCTGTGTTGGTACTTCAAAATTAAACAAAAGACAGCATAGAAGTTTTATAAATAGACGTAAAACTGCACTGACTTATTCAGGAAAAAGAAAAGGAAGTGATTTTAAGATCAGATTTTATTCATTATTCCGTCAACGATTCCATAATCGATTGATTCTTTGGCGTCCATCCAGTAATCGCGGTCAAAATCTTTTAAAATTCTTTCTACCGTTTGTCCGCAATTCTTAGCAAGAATTTCTGCACCCATTAATTTGGTTTTGCGAATCTGTTCTGCCATTATCTCCAAATCGGCGCTGGTACCTCTGCCGCCGCCACTTGGCTGATGAATCATTACTTCTCCATGAGGAAAAATAAAACGTTTGCCTTTTTCTCCGCCGCTTAATAAAATACTACCCATGCTGGCAGCCATTCCCATACAAACTGTGCTTACGGGTGAAGTAATCATTTGCATGGCATCATAAATTACCATTCCGCTGGTAACCACGCCGCCCGGGCTATTGATAAAGAATGTAATCTCCTTTCCGGCATCCAGTGCTTCCAGGTAAATTAATCTGTCTGTGATATCTTTTGCAGATTTATCATCTACCACGCCCCATAAAAATACTTTACGCTGTTCAATAAATTTTTTATCAAACATCCATCCGCTCATCATTTTTTCCATTGGGTTCTCCGGTAAAGTTGCCGGTTCCTCATCGTCCATTCTTATAGAATCTGAAAATAATCTCATTGTTATAATTTTGATTTTTCTAAACTGTGTAAAGCGGATGATTAATCTTTTTTTACTTTACGCGGATTGGTCAACAACACTTCATCCACTAAACCATATTCTTTTGCTTCTGAAGAAGTCATCCAGTAATCGCGGTCGCAATCTTTCGTAACTTTTTCAACCGGCTGTCCGGTATGCTGGGCGATAATTTCGTATAATTCAACTTTTATTTTTCTGATCTCATTTACGGTAATCTCAATATCCGATGCTTGTCCTCCGGCACCAGAACTTGGCTGATGCATCATGATGCGGCTGTGTTTTAAAGCGGTACGTTTTCCTTTAGCGCCGGCACACATTAATACTGCGCCCATACTGGCGGCCATTCCTGTACAGATGGTCGCAATGTCAGGTGTAATAAATTGCATCGTATCATACATGCCCAAACCTGCATACACACTTCCACCCGGGCTGTTGATATACATCTGTATGTCTCTTACCCTGTCTGTACTTTCTAAAAATAATAATTGAGCCGTTACAATATTTGCCACTTCATCACTGATTGGATAACCCAGGAAAATGATTCTGTCCATCATCAGTCGGCTATATACATCCATTACGGCCACATTCATTGGACGCTCTTCAATAATGTTCGGCGTCAGATTAGTCACATTATGATTTACATATCCATGCAACATATTGCTGCTAATGCCTCTGTGTTTTACTGCGTATTTTTCAAATTCTTTTCCAAAATCCATTTTAATAAATTAAGTATTAGCAAATATAGTTACTGATAATGAACTAAAAGAGATGTATTAATCTCTTGAACGATTCTGATAAATCATGATGTATTGAACCAGCATGGCAATGGAAGCAAGTGCTGCAACAACATAAGTAAGTGCAGCCCATTTGAGAGCATCCTGCGCTTTTTCTTTTTCTGCCGGTGTGGTAATGCCTGCGCTGTTTAACCAGATTAAAGCACGTCGTGATGCATCAAATTCAACAGGTAGAGTTATTACAGTGAATAAAGTTGTTACAGCAAATAAAACGATTCCTACAAGTAATATAGTCGGGTTGCCGCCACCAAATCCCATAAAACCTATACCTGCAATAATGATCCATTGAGATAAGGTACTGCTGATTTGTGTTACAGGAACCAGTCTACTTCTTAAAGCCAACATAGAATAAGCGGTGGCATGTTGTACGGCATGGCCACATTCATGTGCCGCAACTGCCGCCGCAGAAATACTCCTGTCATTATACACTTCATCACTTAAGTTAACCGTTTTATTTGCAGGATTGTAATGGTCCGTTAAAGCACCGGCAACGGATATAACATTTACATCATAAATACCATTATCCTTCAACATTTTTTCAGCAATTTCTTTTCCGCTCATTCCGCTGGTAGAACCCAATTTACTGTATTCAGAAAATATGCTTTTAAGCCTTGCCTGCACAAGCATACCTATGAGCATAAACACAATAGAAACGGCAAGAATTCCAAAAGTCATTTTACTTTATTTGTGTTCTGATTGGCAAAAAGTATTCCCTATACAATTGGCTGACAAAAAGTCCTTTATAAAATAAATTCTTTTGCATAGTAAGGTTCTGCTTGACAATCATATTCTTAAAAATAAAAAAGCTTCCTATTAAGGAAGCTTTATAAAATTTCAAAAATAAATTATTTGTACTGTGGAATCAGGCCGTTTGCCATATCTACCATTTTTTTCAGACCATCTTCCGGAAGATTACCTTTTTTGAATTCTGCAAGAACATCCGGTAATTTATTTTCCATTTCCATTAAAAAATGTTCTTCAAATTCTTTTACTTTTTTAACCGCTACATTTCTTAATAAACCCTGTGTTCCAAGATAAATCATGGCCACCTGTTTTTCAACAGTAAATGGAGAATATTGGGCCTGTTTTAGAATCTCCACATTACGGGCACCTTTATCAATTACGTTTTTAGTGGCGGCATCAAGGTCACCACCAAATTTACTAAAGGCTTCCAGCTCACGGTAAAGTGCCTGATCCAGTTTTAAGGTACCAGCAACTTTTTTCATAGATTTAATCTGAGCATTACCACCCACACGGCTTACCGAAATACCTACGTTGATAGCAGGGCGGATTCCGGAGTTGAACAAATTACCTTCCAGGAAAATCTGTCCGTCGGTAATAGAGATTACGTTGGTTGGAATATAAGCAGATACGTCACCAGCCTGGGTTTCAATAATAGGCAGCGCTGTTAAAGATCCGCCACCTTTTACCAGATGCTTAATAGATTCAGGAAGATCATTCATCTGACGGGCAATCTCATCTTTAGAAACCACCTTTGCGGCTCTTTCCAATAAACGGCTGTGCAAATAGAATACATCGCCGGGATAAGCCTCACGGCCCGGAGGTCGGCGTAGCAACAAGGAAACTTCCCGATAAGCCACTGCCTGTTTGGAAAGATCATCATAAATGATCAAAGCCGGACGGCCGGTATCACGGAAGAATTCTCCAATAGCTGCACCAGCAAATGGCGCATAAAATTGTAATGGAGCCGGATCAGAAGCAGAT
>JBKJSZ010000041.1:0-4979 GCA_046593675.1 Ferruginibacter sp. | reverse complement strand
TGGCCGGATGGATGAAGGATTTACAAGTTTTGCAGAAGACCTTGTTTCAAAAAATTATTATGGAAACAGTTCACTGGAAGGATACCGCAATCAGTTGAAAGCGAAACCTGAAAGTATAAATCTGAAAGATGCTTTAAATATATTACCGGAAGATCACTCCGGTTCTTATGAGAGTTATTTTTTTCTGGTAAAAAGCGGATTGGAAGAACCATTGACTACACATGCTGATCATTTCAATTCCAATTTTGCGTACAGTATTGCATCGTATTCAAAAGGCGAAATATTTTTGGAACAATTAGGTTACATCGTAGGTGCATTAGTAAGGGATAAAATTCTTATGCAATATTATAATCAATGGAAGTTCAAACATCCGGATGTGAATGACTTTATCAGACTTGCACAACAGGTAAGTGGTTTACAACTCGATTGGTATCAGCAGTATTGGGTGAACAGTACCAAAACAATCAACTATGCAATTGATAGTCTTTGGGAAGAAAATGGAGTTTCTAAAATTCGTTTGAGCAGAATTGGAAAAATGCCTATGCCTATAGACCTTCAATTAACATTCAAAGATGGTTCTACAGAAATACATAACGTTCCTTTGAACCTGATGTTTGGAAATAAAGCAGCGGAAGATACATCCAAATGGATATTTCATGAAGAATGGAAATGGACACATCCCACTTACATAATAGAATTTAATAGAAAATTATCTGATCTTAAAATTGCGGAGGTAGATCCTTCTAAACGATTGGCAGATGTTGACCGGAAAAATAATAAATTAGAACTGAACTGGTAAGATTGATGAGGACCATCTTCCGCATCATTTTTTTAAAGGCTGGTATAATAAAAATTTATTTTCAAAATAATTTTCCGGAAAAATTTTTTGCATTTCCCATATAAATGGTTTACAACCGCTTTCAAAAATTTCTGTATTAAGATCGCCACCTTTTAAACAGATCAGGCCATTTGGCGTGTGCTCATCCGCGCCAGCGTATTTACGTAAACTTATTTTACTCCAGGCCCACAGATCTTTTAAAGGTGCCACAGCACGGGATACTACTAGGTCAATGCTTTTTGGGTAAATATTTTCTGCACGAATGTGCTGTGTCTGAACGTTTGTAATCTGTAAGGCTGAACAAACTTCCTGTACAACTTTTAGTTTTTTTTGGATACTGTCTACCAGTAAAAATTCAGTTTCAGGAAACATGATCGCTAAAGGAACACCCGGAAATCCACCACCACAACCAAGATCCATAATTTTCATGCCCGGTTTTAAATTAAACTGAGCCGCAATGGCAAGCGAATGAAGTACATGGTGTACATAAAATTGCTCCATATCCTTCCGGCTGATCACATTTATCTGGCTGTTCCAGTTTTCATATTGCGGTTTTAGTCCGGCAAATTGTTGTTCCTGCACAGTTGTAAAATCTGCAAAATATTTTTTGATGACATCCATTATTTCCAGATGGCTTTAGGTTTTTTAAATAAAGAAGTAGAAAAGATCAGGTAATAAAAGAACATCCAGATATCAAGAATTATAAAATAAGGAAACAGATCCCATTCATTTAATTTTTTCATCACCTTTCCATAGATCAATGACAAAATAATAATTCTTCCTGCTAATATATATAAAGGCCATTGCCAGCAAAAAACAATACTTGCGGCAATACATAAAGGATAAAATAAAAAATGCGTAAAAGCATAGGTGCCCAGTAAAAACTTATGTGCCGGCTTATAAAATTTACTCGTAGAGTAATGTCTTCTTTTCTGTTTCAGCCATTGCTGCCAGCTGGTGGCTGGTTTACTGAGAGTAAAACTATTCGGATGCGTATTTATTTTTGTATTTTTTTTTGTTGCTGCTTTATTAATAAAAAGATCATCATCCCCGCCCGGAATATTATTATGGGAACTGAATCCTTTATGACGAAAAAAAACGGCCTTCTTATAACTTAAGTTTCTGCCTACGCCCATATATGGAATTCCTGCAAGTGAATAACTCAAATATTGAATAGCCGTGTGCAGCGTTTCCCAACGTATCAACTTATTAAAAAAACCATTCTTCTTGTGATACGCTCCATAACCTAAAACAATTTCGGTATCATCGTCATAAGTGGCCTGCATACTGCTGATCCAATTTTCTGATGCAGGAATACAATCGGCATCTGTTAATAATACAACTTCAAATTTTGCAGATTTGATGCCGATACTTAATGGAAATCTTTTTCCCGGAATCATTTTAGCTTCCTGTGTTAATTCAATCACCTGCAACTGGCGAAATGATTTCTTTAATTCCTCCAGCAAATATTTGCTTTCATCAAAAGAGTTATCGTTTACTACCAACACTTCATGGGTGGTTTTATATTCCTGCACCAATATTCCCGGAAGATTCTGCATAAGATTATCGGCTTCATCACGGGCACAAACAATTACACTCACAGCATGTGTTTGAGAAATAGCTTTTGCTTTCGGTTTGTAAAAAGCAAGTCGTGAGAAAAAAAACAAATGATATAAAAGCTGAATGCCGGCAACTGTACAAAAAATTAGGAAAACAATTAACTGCCAGTTTCGCAGTAGTTCTGGTAAATGCATGGCGGCAAAAATAGTTATGTTTTATTCAGCATGATTCATCCATGAAATGAAAATATATTTGCAACTCTTAAAATAATACATGGCAGCATTAACTTTCCAACTTCAACATACAGATCAGCATACAAAGGCTAGAGCAGGAACCATACAAACCGGTCATGGAACCATTGAAACACCCATTTTTATGCCGGTAGGTACAGGTGGAACCGTAAAGGCAATCACGCAAAAACAATTGAAGGAAGATGTAAAAGCGCAGATCATTTTAGGAAATACCTATCACCTGTATTTACGCCCGGGATTGAACGTAATGGAAAAAGCCGGAGGATTGCATCAATATATGAACTGGCAGCATCCAATATTAACGGATAGTGGAGGTTACCAGGTTTTTTCGCTGGCCAATAATAGAAAGATCACAGAAGAAGGCGTGGTGTTTCAATCGCATATTGATGGAAGCAGGCATCTGTTCTCTCCCGAATTTGTAATGGATATTCAACGTACCATCGGCGCAGATATCATTATGGCATTTGATGAATGCCCACCATACCCAAGTACTTATGATTATACAAAAGACAGCATGGAAATGACGCATCGCTGGCTGGACAGATGTTTTAAAAGGCTCTCCGAAATGCCTGAGAAATACGGGCATACGCAGAATTTATTCCCGATTGTGCAAGGAGGAACTTATAAAGATCTACGTAAAGCCTCTGCAGAATTTGTGGCTTCACGCCATGCAACCGGTAATGCCATAGGTGGATTAAGTGTAGGCGAACCCACTGAAATGTTATATGAATATACGGAATGGTGTTGTGATATATTACCGGTTGAAAAACCACGTTATCTTATGGGAGTAGGAACACCCTGGAATATACTGGAAGGTATCAGCCTGGGTGTTGACATGTTTGATTGTGTTATGCCCACCCGAAACGGCCGCAACGCTATGCTATTTACTAGTAAGGGCGTAGTAAATATTGACAATAAAAAATGGGAACTTGATTTTTCAGTTTTGGATGATGGAATTGATTGTGAAGTAAGTAATTATTATAGTAAAAGTTATCTGCGGCATTTATTGAAAAGCAAAGAATATTTGGGACTGACTATTGCGAGCATTCATAATTGTGCTTTTTATTTATGGCTGGTTAAAGAAGCACGGAAACATATTCTTTACGGTGATTTCAAAAGCTGGAAACAAGAAATGGTGGTTCGTTTACAACAAAGATTGTAGTGGATAAATTATACAGATTTTCATTTGTAACCGGTTTAAAAAATGTTATTTTTATCTTTCGTTAATTTTAAAAAATATGTTATCTAAAATTTTGTTTCCGTCTTTTGTATGCCTGATGTTTGTAAGCATACAGGCGCATGCACAAAACAACTTCAAAGATGCGCAGGTGGATGTTAACGTCACGGATTTTAAAAAAAATGTAAGAAGTAATGAGATCGTTATTTTCAAAAGTCAGAAAAATCAAAAAGAATTTGATGGTACTACCAACGACCAGGGAAAATTTTCGATCAGGCTTCCAGCGGGAGATAAGTATGATATTTTTATTTATGGGTTTAAAGATTCCATAGTATATAATGTTTTAGACATACCTGCTTTAAAAAACAATGAAACGTATAAAAATATTTTTAAAATTGATTTACAGTTTCAGCCATCTAAAACTTTTGTTCTGGAAGATTGTAATTTCGAAACCGGAAAAGCAAATCTGGAACCTGAGTCCTATGCAGTGATTGATGAACTGATCGCTTTTATGATGAGAAAAGATGATGAACGTATAGAATTGGGCGGCCATACAGATAATGTTGGAAAGCCTGCCGCCAATTTAAAATTATCGCAGGAAAGAGCAGAAGCAGTTCGAGCTTATATGATCGCCAAAGGAATTACGGAAGACCGTATTATAGCAAAAGGATATGGTTCAACCTTACCTGTTGCCGACAATAAAACCGAAGAAGGAAGGGCGCAAAACCGAAGAACGGAAGTGAAAATTTTATAAAAAAAAGCGGTAGTTGATACCGCTTTTTTCATCACTTGAATAATTTATTATGGAAATGTTGCTGAGACTAATACAGTTTTCGTATTTACGTCGATTGAAGCAAGCGGAACAGATAAAATATTAGTTGTTTCTATCATGCCATATTTTGGCGCATAATAAGAATGAATATCAGATGTTACTGGGATAGGGAATCCGCCAGAAGAAGCTGCCAGAGTTGTTTTTACATCTATAACATTGGTATAAGTGGTGCCATTCACTACTTTAGTAGTTCCCACAGCATTGATAGCATTCGTAATATTCAGCGTAACAGGCGTTCCCATTAAATCGATATTATAGGTCTGTATCCAGCTCGTGCCTGATGTGGCATTGGCTTTCAGATACAGATTTTCCAAAATTCCG
>JBKJSZ010000110.1:0-3709 GCA_046593675.1 Ferruginibacter sp. | reverse complement strand
TTTTTTCCCCATGACAACAAAATCGCCAGAATAAAGGTTGATAAAATCCACCATTTATGTTCGTTATTTAATACGAATAAACCAATTAAAAATAAGAAGCAGATCACGGCTCCAAGGTAAACAGGACCATTTGTAAAAGGCTGATCTCCCCAGTACAATTGCTGGCTCATATAAGAACTTAACTGATCTGTTGAAGCGCCAGGTATTTTTTCAGAGAGATAATTGATAACATGAGAATTTTCTTTCAATTGTGGAAACATATAAGGTTCATCATCGCGTTCTGCATAATGCATTCCATATCCCATAACACCAGGAAACATCAAACTGAAAGTTTCGGTTTTCCCATAGCTCCATTGAAAGGCATATTCTTTAGATAAACCTTTCGTTTTACCATCTGCTGAAGCGTTTTTTTTAGAGTCATCCATCACTAATTGTCCGCCTCTTTTAGATTCTTTAGCATAGTCATACGTTGACCATAAAGTTATTGCATTCACAGAAACGGCAAGTATTGCCGCCATAGCCATAAGTCCTATGCTTTTGAATGCATGTGTTGTATCTTTTTGTTGTATAGCTGTTATGATATAATTAATAGTGAACGCTAATAAAATAATAAAAAGATAAAATGATATCTGTTGATGCCCTTGTCCGATCTGTAAGGCGGTTAATAAGGCAGTGAGTGTAAAACCTGCGAGATATTGTTTACGGAAAATAAGTACAACAGCACCTATTACTGAAGGAGCATAAGCGAGTGCCATCATCTGGCTATTATGACCAGCCGTAATAATAATGGGAGAGAAACTGCAATAAGCAAAACCTAATGCCGCCGCAATGGCAGCATACGAACGAATTCTAAAACAAATACACATGAAATAAAAACTGATACAAGCCAGAAAAAAGAAATTCATTGGTTGAGGCAACCATAATTGAAACGTTCTGTCAATTAATCCTAAAGGAGACCATGCACCTTCCAATGCCACCTGGTAAGCCGGCATTCCACTGAACATATTGGATAACCACAATGGAAAATGTCCATGAAGTTCTTTGTATTCCATGGCTTGCTGGCTCATGCCTTTCCAACCTGTAATATCCTGTTGCTTTAAAATAAGGGAACTGTCTAGCCCGGGTTTGCAAAAAATTATGGCAATGATCAGAAATACCACAACTGCGATAATATGAGGCAGAAAGGTTTTGAAATGCAGATTCTTCATTTGTTCAATTTATGTGCGGCAAATTACTGTTATTAGGTCTATAAAAAAAGCAGTCATTAAGTAACTGCTTTGTAAAAGATTGAATTTTATACTAATGGGAAGCATAGGACAGAATATTTTGCATAATTCCTTTTATACGCTTACTTTTTTCCTTTGGGTTGCATCAGGCATTTCCGGTTACCACTGAAAATATATCGGTGTTCACATTATACAAGTGGAGAGCAGGATGTCAAACATTTTCATAATGGCTAAAATTTGTATGAAATTGATGAAAACTGTTTTTATTCTAAAAGCGGCAAAAATTCATAAGTCAAGCCAGAATCAATTTGTAATCAAAATATATTTTCTCTATTTTTGCACTCCTTACGGTAGCCATAGCTCAGTTGGTTAGAGCATCAGATTGTGATTCTGAGGGTCGAGGGTTCGAGCCCCTTTGGTTACCCAATCAGCCTTGTATTTTCAAGGCTTTTTTTATTCCGATAATCCCGTCTAACATTTTGATGACATTTTTCTGATAAATCCTTTTATTTCAGCGTAGGATTTCTATTTGTTTCTCGCCATGCTAAACATTAAAAACAAAAACATTGGCATTCAATATTCTCTGCTTTTTAAATAGAATTCAACCATATGCTGTTTAACAAAACATTATTCAAGATCCTTCGTTAATATTGGATAACAACATTGTTATTATAGTATTTTTACAGCATGCAAAAAATTGCAGATTTCATTATGAGTAAAAAAGTTATTCCAGTAATACTGGTTTTCACAGCAGCAAGCTTGTTTATTGCATTCAAATCTCAGGGAAGTGGCAATAATGAAAATCCAAAAGACCGTTACGCAAAAATTTTAAATAATGTTGGCAAACTGTTACAGGAAGCACATTATAATCCAAAGAAAATAGATGATGCTTTTTCTAAACAGGTTTTTGTAAGATTTACAGAAGAGATTGATGATGAAAAGAACATTTTTCTTCATTCTGATATGGAATCTTTCAAACCATACGAAAATATAATTGATGATGAGATACAGGGAAGGGAATTGGAATCATTTTTCAAAATGAATGATTTGTATCTGAAGAGATTGAATGAAGTGGCTTTATTGCCTGTTCAGATTTTAGAAAAACCATTTGATTTTAATAAAGATGAAAGTTTTGTATTTGATCCTAAGAAAAAATCTTTCCCTAAAAATGAATCAGAAAGGTTGAATGAATGGAGAAAGAGAATTAAATACATGACGTTGTCAAAATATATTGATTTAAAAGAAGATCGTCAAAAAAACAAAGGCAAAAAAGATTTTGTAATAAAACCGGATTCAACATTAGAAAAAGAGGCGAGAGATTACATTCGTAAACAAATGTCAAGGTTTTTTACAACTAAAATAACGCGTGAAACTACGGATGAGAACTTCAGCACTTTTGTTAATGCAATTGTCGGAATTATGGATCCACATTCCACATATTTTCCTCCGATTGACCTGCGTAGTTTCAATGAAAGTATGAGCGGACATTTTTATGGAATCGGTGCGCAGCTGAAAGAAGATGATGGTAAAATTAAGATCACATCCCTGGTAAGTGGAGGTCCTGCCTGGAAGAGTGGCGAATTATCAGAAAATGATGAAATCATAAAAGTTGGTCAAGCCAATGCAGAACCCATAGATGTTACGGGCTATAGTGTTTCTGATGCTGTTAAATTGATTCGGGGCAGTGAAAAAGGCACCATTGTAAGTTTGACCATTCGTAAATCGGATGGAAATATTAAAGTTATCAAACTGGTAAGAGATGATATTAAACTGGAAGACACTTTTGTAAAATCTGCTATTATTAAAGGTCAATATAAAATAGGCTACATCTATCTGCCGGAATTTTATGCTGATTTCGAGCGTGCAGATGGTGCAAGATGTGCGGTAGATGTTGCCCGTGAAATTGAAAAATTAAAATTGGAAAATATTGATGGTATTGTAATGGATCTGCGTGGAAATGGTGGAGGATCTTTATATGATGTGGTACAAATGGCCGGTTTATTCATAGCTGACGGGCCCATTTGCCAGGTAAAAAGCCGTGACGACAGACCTAACATTTTATTTGATCGTGATACTGCTGTACAGTATGATGGTCCTTTAGCTGTAATGGTGGATGAAACCAGTGCCTCTGCTTCCGAAATTTTTGCAGCCGCTATACAGGATTATAAGAGAGGTGTTATTATTGGAAGTACATCTACGTATGGTAAAGGAACTGTTCAGCGAAACATTTCTTTAAATCCTATCAGTGAAAATAAATTGTTGGTATCTCTTGATAACGTTGAAGACCTTGGAACTGTGAAACTTACTTTACAAAAGTTCTATCGTATTAATGGTGGTGCTACGCAACTGCGTGGTGTTACACCTGATATCATTCTTCCTGATCGTTTGGAGTATTTGAAATTCAGAGAAAAAGATAATCCCGTTGCATTAAAATGGGATGAAATAAAAAAAGCAGATTACAGAACCTGGAAAACCAATATAAG
>JBKJSZ010000063.1:0-3482 GCA_046593675.1 Ferruginibacter sp. | reverse complement strand
GATATGCTGATGTCTTTTTCCGGCACTTACAGGAAAATAATTTTAATGAAAAGAAATCCAATTACTATAGTAACAAACGCAAGCGTGATGATCTCGAAAAATTTGTTGCTCGTGCGTTCATTTTCATCTTCATCATACATAACTTTTTCTGGTTGGTTTACATTGTTTAATAGCTTCATACATTTTTGAAACCGCATTTTCCCAAGAATGAGATCTTGCCACCTCTATTCTTTTCCGGATGGCATGTATATCCTGAGAATTATCTAATGCCTGTTGAATGGCTGCAATATATTCTTCTAAATTATTGCATAAATACGTACAATCTGCAAACTCCTGCATCGTTTCAGTTTCCGTAGCTACAACCGGTTTACCGGCAGCTAAATATTCATCCACTTTCCTGGGATAATTGCCTATCGTTAATTGATTTACCAATTGAGGATTTAAACATACATCAAAACGATGGACATAACCCGGCAAATCAACTTCGGGTTTACCTCCAAGGAAATGAACATTTTTCAATGAATGTAATTCGCTGTTTTTAAATGCCTCGTCTTCTGGACCAACAAAAACCATATTCCATTCTGGTTTTTGTTTACTGATGTTAACGAGTAAATTAATATCCAGGCGCATTTCTGTTAGAAAGCCACAGTATCCAATTATGGGTGTTTTTATGCCGGCGATATCTTCGGGAACATGAGCAGGTTTTTCAAAATAATGATCTGTACAACCTTGTCCTGTATAAAAACTGCTGGTGTTAAATTTTTTTGCGTAGGAATTGAGATAAAGTGAATTGGTCACAACGATATCAGACTTCACCAGTAATTCAGGTTCTGCATAGCGGCCATGTTTATAAAAATAAGGTTGTGCTAGCAGATAATCCCGCAGGTAATATATAGTACAATCCACGTCTAAAAAATCTTTAAGATATAAGCCATTGTAAAAATCATTATCAATAAATAAAACAGGATTATGAAAATTCAATTTACGTATTGCCTTATTAATTTCCTGCGCAAGTTTTTTGTTGTTTCTTTTATTCAGATAGTGATACAATCTGTTGTGTGGCATCCAGTTGATGGATTCCAATCTTGTCTGTGGATTGAATACCCAAAGATTATTTTCAATTTCCTCTAATACATTCAAACCTTCCCGAATACTTTTCAGCCTGTTTTTTGTTTTGATATCTGCCGGGGATTTCCATTGTGTGATGCGATCTAACGGTCTGTTCACATATAATACCCGGTTATCTGCGGCAATTTCATGCGCAATGTTTTTGAAATTATGACCAATATCAAGATCCCACGGTTGAATACCGAGCATGATGAAATCTCTTTCTTTTATCAACGGGTTTTCCATTTTATAAAAATCTTATCTATCAGTAATCTGGTTATTTCAGGATAAAACCTGAACGCTTGTTTGAAACAACTTATAAAGCTGATGGAATACATGTTATTCAGCAGCGTTTGTGTAATGATAAACCCGATCCCATGTGTAATGAGCAATGCATAAGCAGAACCCATGAATCCAAAATTTGTAATAAAAACATACGCTAATGCCACATGTATCAAAGCAAGAATAGAAATCAGCATAAAATTTAATCGGGGTTTACCCACTGAATCAATGATAACGCCCCAATGTTTTAAGAATGCCAAAAAAATTCCGGTTAAGGAAATAAGTTGCAGATAAGGAACTGCATCCAGGTATTGTTTATCTGCCAAGACCAGGATAATAAATTTTGGAAATAATAAAATGAATATAACCATTGGAATATTAAAACACAGGGTTGCGCCTACGGTTTTTTCATAAAAATATTTAATACGCTTTTTATTTTCTGCGTTTTCTTTTTTTGCTGTTTGTGGAAATAAAATATCACTCAGAACCTGCGATGGCATATCCGTTAAATTGATCACTCTCGATGCAATACTTTGTGATGCGGTAAATACGGTACTTCCTAATAAAGGAGACAACATCATCTGGCTTGCATTGGAAAACACAATGGTACTCACACCTGAGCCAAATACGTATTTCCCAAAATGCCACATTTGTTTTACCCAGTTTATAGATAAAATAAACGACTTCGTCAAGTGATGACGTACCATAAGATATCCGGCAATTGTACCCAAAAATATGCCCGCTGAATAAATAATCACTAACAGACCAAGTGAAATTTTATAAGATGCAAGCATACAAATCACCAGCATCAGCAAAGTACTACCCTGTCGTAAAAAAAATAACCAGAACAAAGATTGAAATTGTGATTTGGTATACATGATCCATTCGAAATGAGAGAATGGTATCAGCAGCAGCATACCTATGAAATAAATGTATAACATAGATTCCAGTTCCGGCGCCTGTAATAAAACGGAAAAATAATGTCCCGTAAAAAATAGTAAGATGATCAGCAGAATCGTGATCAATGCGTTTAAAAATAAAGCAGCAGATAAAATATATTTATGCTGATCGTGTTCACTATGATTAACAAATTTTATCATAGAGGTTTTTACCAATGCCTGGCGGATCAATTCTACAAATGAGGTGATGATGAGAAATAAAGCCCATACACCCATTTGCTGCTTAGACAGTGTATGTTTAGCTAAAATCATGGTAGTTACAATACCAAATATGGGAACGGATAATTTTTGTAACCCATTAAAAATCCCTGCGGCGATCCATCCCTGATATTTAGCCTGTTCCGCCATAATTATGGTTGCTTTCTAAGCACTTTGGATTTTACCACACTTTTAAAAATATCCCATGTGGCACCCAAGGCCGCAAAAAATTCTGATGATAAAGAACGTTCCGGAAAAAAATCCGGGGCCCATTCCTGTTTCCATTTACCTGAAAAGAATTTTCGTACTTCGGGATCGGCTGGTTCTATTTCATATTTAAAATCATTTTCCCATTCAATACGAATGGAAAACGCATTTGGGTGTGTGCGCTCTGTAATTTTAAAACCCAGGCTGTTTTTGGGGAGATAATCCTGAATGAGTTCTCCCATATCATACGCGTAAATAAATCCCAGTTTAGATTTATCTACAAGGTAAAGGCAATCTTTATATTCGTGCAGAATCCATTTATGAGATTCACGGGCAAATAAATTTTCGCCTAACAATGAAGGGGTTTCTAAGTATCCTCTTTTTCCTACACGAAATAATTCAGTTAAAAATTTTACAGGATCTTCCACATGTTCGAGTACATGACAGCAGATTACATAATCAAATTCTTTATCTGTAAAGGGAAGATTCTCACCATCCGCATTGATGAATTTTTGTTTTTTTAAAACTTTGATATCACCACTTCTATGATAATTTGTATCTGTAAATTTATCGACCACCACATTCGCACGCGGATGTGGATTATGTCCGCCACCAACGTCTAAAACCTTATCGCTGCTTTTAACATTAATATCAAATCTACTTTTCGGATTGCGAATCTTCATAAATAATATTTGTTCTAATTCAATACCGTTTTTTCTTTACGTTCAA
>JBKJSZ010000019.1:0-6376 GCA_046593675.1 Ferruginibacter sp. | reverse complement strand
GATCTTGTACAAAAAAAGCCAGTCCTAAAGAACCGGCTTTTTGAATTTAACCAAAACTAAACGTACTAGAATCTTTGAACAGGTTAAATGCTCTAATTAATTTCGCGGCAAACATGATTAAACCCATAACTAACCGATAACTGATTGCCGAAAAGAGAAGTATTTTTTCTTTTGTCTCAGAGAATAGTAAAATTTAATAGGGTCATTAAAAAAATCTAGTATTTAATAAATTCCAAATCAATTCCCTTTTAAACAAATACCTTCTCTTTTATAATATACGATTTACAATCAATTTCGGTTTCTCCTAAAACGGTGCTTTGTTAAAAGCTGCCAGACCTTATAAGCAAGGATGCTAAAAACTGCTCAACAATGTTTTGCAGCTACATTACAGAAATGAAAAATCCAGATTAAATTACATTTCGATTAATATAGAGATAACATCAGCAGCCTGTGGAGTGTTTGCTGCACGAATCTTGACAATTAAAATTTAAACGCATAACATCTTAATTTAAGAAATTAACTCATGAATATCAACAGATGAGTTGATACAATTGATGTAAATAAGACGGACCATAATAACTGCATTTAAAAAATTGTTGATTAAATTGTTAGTTTGTGCTGACCGGAAATACTAAAGCTGAAATTGAAAACATAAATGGTTTTTCCCAGGTTTTTTTAAAGAAAAATTTGCTTTTATATTTCAACATGTGCTAAAAATTATTAAAGGAATTGCAAATTAAACAAAGAAACAAAACGTAAAAAGCTGAGAAATAGCATTCAAAAACGGACATTCCGATCTCGTTTATTAACGATTAATATTAATGGTATCATCTTTGTATTTTCTAACAAACTGTAAATCAGACCATGAAACAATTTAAAATAACCGTTCTTTTTCTTTCTTCCCTAATGTTATTTAATTCCTGTGCAAGAAATCCTGTTACAGGGAAGAAACAGGTGGTATTTATGTCTGAAGCCCAGGAAATACAAATGGGACAAGAAGCAGATCCGCAAATCATAGCGCAGTATGGATTATATGAAGATGCAAATCTTCAATCTTTTATTACTGAAAAAGGAAAAGCCATGGCTGCGATATCGCATCGTCCGGGTATTGAATATAATTTTAGAATTGTTGATTCTGATGTTTTAAATGCGTTTGCAGTGCCAGGTGGATATGTTTATTTTACCCGCGGAATTATGGCACATTTTAATGATGAAGCACAATTTGCGGGTGTGTTAGGGCATGAGATAGGCCACATTACGGCAAGACATACCGTTGCTCAGCAAAGAAATCAGTTATTAGGACAATTAGGAATTATTGCAGGTGTAGTTATAGCACCAGATCTTGCACGGTTTGCTGAAACGGCATCGCAAGGGCTAGGGTTGATGTTATTAAAATTTGGACGTGATGCAGAAAGACAAAGCGACGAACTGGGTGTTGAATACTCTTCTAAAATTGGTTATGATGCCAAAGAGATGGCAGATTTCTTTATTACTCTGGAGCGGCAAAGCAAAACCAGATCGAGCCAGGAATTACCTGAGTTCTTGTCGACACATCCAAATCCGGGAGACAGAAATGTTACAGTTGCAAAATTGGCAGCAGAGTGGAAGGCAAAATTAAAATTGAACAATCCACAAATCAATCGAAACTTATATTTAAAAAGAATTGAAGGCCTAGTTTATGGTGAAGATCCACGTCAGGGTTTTTTAGAAAACAATATTTTTTATCATCCTGTTTTAAAAATGCAATTTCCTGTTCCGCAGGGATGGAATTATCAAAATACTCCGCAACGCGTTCAGGTAGCCCCAAAAGATGGAAAGGCTTTGATGTTTATGACGCTTGCAAAAGGCGCCACTTTGCCTGAAGCGGTAAATACTACATTACAAGGTTATGGTTTAACGGCTATTGAATCCAAAGAAACGAATGTAAACGGGTTGAAAGCGGTTTATGTAATTGCGGATCCAACCCCACAACAAGGGCAACAGGCACAACAGGTTAGAACACTGTCATATTTTATTCAATACGGAGGAAATATATATCATTTAATGGGAGTTACATCCACGGCTGATTATAATAATTATCAATCTGTTTTTTTACAAACGATGCAGGGTTTCCGACAATTGACAGACCAGTCAAAAATCAATAAGAAACCCGAAAGAATACGAATTAAAACATTAAATACTTCCGTAACCTTAGAACAGGCCTTAAAAACCTATAATATGCAATCTTCAAGGTTGGAGGAACTTTCCATTCTGAATGGTATGCAACTTTCTGATAAATTAGCACCCGGTACCCTTATTAAAGTTTTTGGAGAATAATGAAGGAACAGCCAACTCCTTTTTGTACATTTGGAATCGGTTTTAATCAAAACATATACAATGAAAAAATTATTTAGCCTTGCGTTAATCGCAACAGGATTAATGACGCTTAATGCAAATGCACAGGATGATAAATCAAAAAGAAAAAGTCCGCCTGCTGCAGTTACACAAAAGATTTCCAATGGTGCAACTATTAAAATAAGTTACAGCCAGGTTTCATTAAACGGAAGAACAATTGGTAGAGATGTAGAACCAAAAGATGGTCAATTATGGAGAACAGGTGCCAATGAAGCCACTATTTTTGAAACAGATAAGCCGGTAAATGTTATGGGTTCCACAATTCCTGCCGGAAAATATAGTGTGTTCACTATTTATAATGGTCAAATTGCAACGGTCATCTTCAATAAAAAATGGGATCAATGGGGAACGGACAGTTATGATCAAACACAGGATCAGGCTCGTTTCGATACGAAGGTAACGCCACTTGAAGCACCATCGCCTAAATTAATTTTCAACATTTCGCCTGAAGGAGCTGTTGCTTTATTATGGGGAAATAAAAAAATGGAATTTTATATTTTCTAAACTGAAATAAATAAATTTAAAAAAGAGGTTGAACGTTCAACCTCTTTTTTTATGCTTAAATTTTAAAAACTTTTTTTCTTTTAAAAACAAAATAGGCGGCGATTCCAATAAAAATGAAAGGCCATAATTTAGCAAGTAAGATCAAGAATTCTCCTATCACTGAAATTCCAGAACTGATAGCCAATATAAATCTGTTTGCAAAGCCAGGATTTTCATGCTGCGAAGAATTGTCTTTTGTTACAGTAAAAAATGTAAGTTGAATTGTACTGAAAGTGGTTTCATGTGTCAATTGGATTTGCCTTCCGTTTACAAGATCAATTTCTTCCTGCAGGGCGTTGATTTCCTTTTGTACTTTCAGCACTTCATTTATATTCTTAGATTTTTTTAAAAATTCCAGATATTTCAGGTGCGTTTCTTTTTTAGTTTCCAACCTTGCTTTATTGTCTTTCATTTCGGATGTTACATCCTGGGTGGATATATTTCTTTCAATGGTTTTGATTCCTTTATTATTCAATTGATTCAACAATTCTTCAAATCGAATAGTAGGAACTTTAATGGTAACCACACTCTCATTCCTGTAATCAGCATAGGAGTTTCTTTCTGAAGAGATGTAACCCGAATATTGTGTAACCAAAGTATGTAAACCCGTATTGAAATTTTTGAAATCTTCTACTTCAACCGTTAAGGTCGCATTTTTTATTAACTTTTTTTCCCAGGATATTATTTCAGGCAGAGGAATTTCTGGTAGAATTTCGCCAATACTATCCGTTGAAATGGTTTGCGGAGGTTCTGCACTGGTTTCAACCTGATTGCTAAAACTATCGGCAGTTAAATTTTTGTCCTGTTTCTGTTGGCAGGAAAATAAAAAAAACAATAAAAGAGGGAGAAAGAATTTGGCAGGCATATCATCCATTTTAAAAGTGAAGAGATGCCTGTTGATTCCAATTATGTAAATTAAGTAACCAGTATTAGCTGTTAAGAAAACTACAATATAATTTCCCGGTTAGCATTTATCCAGCGCATACCAGATAATTAAAAAAATGATGATGGTGCTGAAGCAACCACCACCTAATTTCTTTGCACCATAACCTGCTATCAAACCTCTGAATAAATTATTCATAACATTTATTATAACTACATAAAAAAATTATGCCATGCTTTAATTAAACTGACGACGCCTTTGAGGTGGTTGATTTCTATTATGTTGTATTGGACGCGGGGGCCTTTGCGGCTGCGTTTTTTTGGCTGCAGGCTTAGCGTTTAAGTTTATTTCTATGTGATAAGGATGATTCGTATTTACGGGGATTTTTTTACCTATCAGTTTTTGAATATCTCGCAATTCTATAAGTTCTTCTCTGTCACAAAAAGAATAGGCAACGCCTTCTGCACCTGCACGCCCTGTTCTGCCAATCCTGTGAACATATGTTTCGGGAACATTTGGTAAATCGAAATTAATCACATGAGTCATGTCATCCACATCAATTCCCCGGGCGGCAATATCCGTTGCCACCAATATTCTCGTTTTCCTGTTTTTAAAATTTGACAAAGCTTTTTGCCTGGCAGGTTGGCTTTTATTTCCATGAATAGCTTCTGCGGTTATTCCGTGTCGTACAAGATCTTTTACAATTTTATCCGCACCATGTTTTGTTCGGGTAAATACAAGAGCCGTTTCAATAGATTTATCATCTAAGATAAAATTGAGCAATGTTTTCTTGTCATTTTTTTCAATGAAATATAAGCTTTGTTCTATTTTATCTACTGTAGAAGAAACGGGTGTAACTTCCACAAAAACAGGGTGATGTAAAATACCTGAAGCCAGCGATTGAATTTCCACAGGCATTGTTGCAGAAAAAAGTAAGGTTTGTCTTTTTGCAGGAACTTTAGAAATGATCTTTTTTACATCATGTATAAAACCCATGTCTAACATTCTATCTGCTTCATCAAGTACTAATATTTCTACATCTTTCAATGATACATAACCTTGCGTTATGAGGTCTAATAAACGGCCTGGTGTTGCCACAAGAATATCTACACCACGATCCAATGACTGTGTTTGAGAATGCTGATTGACACCTCCAAAGATCACACAGTTTTTTAAGCGTAAATTTTTACCGTAAGCATCCAGGTTTTCCTGGATCTGAATGGCCAGTTCGCGTGTTGGTGTAACTATTAATGCACGGATGGGTTTGAATTGTCCTGCATAATTTTTAGGACTCGCCAATAATTGTAAAATCGGAATTGCAAATGCTGCCGTTTTTCCGGTGCCGGTTTGGGCACAACCTTGTAAATCTTTTCCTTCCAATAAATGAGGAATAGCTTGTTGTTGTATGGGTGTGGGTTGCGTATAACCCTGATCTTTCAACGCATCAAGGATGGGTTGAATAAGTTTCAAATCTGTAAATAACAATGAAATTATTTTAAATTATGAGTGCGGAATGAAGTGTACTTCATTTTCATAATCTTAATGCCGAAGTTGGATGGTAAGCCTACATTGAACGGTTAAGTATGCCGCAGATAAATATGAACTAACGTAAAGGTAACTTTTAATTTTGGTAAAAGCTAATAAAAAGGGAAGCCTGAAAGACCTCCCTATAAAATGTTTTAATTTAATTTATACAACTTCTGCAGGAGAATGTTGTAAGCTGCTCATGATACTATCCACATCAACAGATAATCCTTTTGCTATGGCCATTCCTAATTTTATATCTGCACGAAAGAAATGACATAGCTGCCTGTTAATTATTATATCTTTTTTAGGACCGGATATTCCACTCATGGCACCAACAATATTGCTGATGAGATTATGTCTGTCATAATCATTCATGGCTTTATTAAACAACCAACCCGCTTGTGTGTAATGATCATCATCTCCTTCATTTCTATCATAATGATCTGCCGTAATGCTGTCTAATTCAAATGCCGGCTCACGGTATGCCGCATCTTCATAAATATCGTCGAAACTATTTGGGAAATAGTTTGGTGCATCTTCTCCATTTCCATCCACTCGCATCAATCCATCACGTTGATAATTTGTAACCATATACGGACAACGGTTTACGGGTATCTGCTCATAGTTTGCGCCAAGGCGGTAACGATGAGCATCGGGATAGGAAAGAATTCTTCCCTGCAACATTCTATCGGGTGAAAAAGAAATTCCATCTATTACATGTGCAGGTGCAAAAGCTGATTGTTCCACATCTGCGAAATAATTTTTTGGAAGTTGATTCAATTCAAGTGTTCCTACATCTATCAGTGGAAAATCTGCTTTAGGCCAGATCTTCGAAAGATCAAAAGGATTGAAACGGAAATGTTTTGATTGCTCTATCGTCATCACCTGAATTTTCATATTCCATTTTGGAAATTCCTTTCTTTCTATCGCTTCCACAAGATCACGTTGCGCAAAATCGTGGTCTTTGCTTTTCATTTCTGCAGCCTGATCATTTGTAAAATTTTTAATGCCTTGTTGCGTAAGCATATG
>JBKJSZ010000001.1:0-3375 GCA_046593675.1 Ferruginibacter sp. | reverse complement strand
CAATACACCTGAAAATTATGCAACGAATGTTGCAAAACATATAGCAGATTTAACAGGTTTGCCTTTTATTACGGCAGAAAATAAATTTGAATCACTGGCAGCACATGATGCCATTGTAGAATCTCATGGTGCATTGAAAATGGTGGCGGTTAGTTTAATGAAAATTGCAAATGATATTCGTTTGTTGGCGAGTGGTCCACGCAGCGGTATTGGCGAACTTTTCATTCCGAATAATGAACCAGGTTCTTCTATCATGCCCGGCAAGGTAAATCCAACACAGTGCGAAGCTTTGACGATGATTGCTGCACAGGTAATGGGAAATGATGTTGCCATTTCAATTGGTGGATGCAACGGGCATTTCGAACTGAATGTTTTTAAACCAGTCATGATTTATAATTTCCTTCATAGTGCCAGACTTATTGCGGATGGATGTGTTTCTTTTAATGATAAATGTGCTGTGGGCATTGAACCACTGGAGGCTAATATTAAAAAACATGTTGATAATTCTTTAATGCTGGTTACAGCACTCAATACAAAAATCGGGTATTATAAATCAGCGGAAATTGCACAGAAAGCACATAAAGAAGGAACAACACTTAAAGAAATGGCTGTGCAATTAGGATATGTAACCGCAGAAGAATTTGATGCATGGGTCATACCTGCAGAAATGGTGGGCAAATTGAATTAAGAATCACGAATATTTTACATTTTTAATAAAAAAAGAGCCACTATAAATGTGGCTCTTTTCAATTGTATAGTATTTTAATAGACCTGCGACCTTTGTATTTCATAGATCTCACTTGTTGTAACCGGCAGATCGTTTACTTTGGTATAAATAATTCCAAACCCTTTTGCATACCATGTTTCTTCTTCCAGATAAGCAACGTTTCCGGCACCAATATTATAATAATATGTGGTCTTCACTTTTATAACATTATTATAGGTTACAGAATTATAAACAGCCGTTGCGCCTTTGGCTAAAATTTCAGACGTATAACTGGCCGTAATCGGAACACTATTGATGGCATTATTGCCCAGGAAAACATTCCAGGTTGCGTTTACAGCAAGTGAACTGTCGAGAATCAATCCATCTGTATTAAAATTATTATCAAACCCTAATGACATGTTATACAGCATATAATATTTACCATTTAACGCCCTGTAAAAAGTGGAATCATTTGGTATTGCAGGTTCTATTGATTCAAATATTTTATACGTAACCGCGTTGCGAACAATTGAATTCGGCAATACGCGCAGGTGGAATGTATCACCCGGTGTTCCGCCCTGGGCAAAATAGGTCCAGTTGGTGAAACTTGTTTGTGGCAAATAATCCAGATTTGCTGCCCCGGGAGCCACTGTAATACTAAACGTACAATTTGAAGTGCCGTTGGTTGCTGTTAAATTAGAAATTCCGCTACCCACAGGTATTCCGGATCCAATTAATATTACCGGCTGTACACCTGTTGTGGTAAATGTTCCTGATTTGCTGAATGACATTCCATTAACAACAGATGTAGAAATGGTATATGTTCCTAATGTAGTTACGTTAACATTTATCACCACATTATTTAAAGGTGTAAGTGCAACTCCCGCCGTATATGTTCCATTGGCTACAGCACCATTGCAAACACCTGACGTTGATTCTAACGTAAATATAGCAGTAGATCCCGATCCTACGGGAAGCACGGTTAAGGTAAATGTACAGCTTCCGGAAATAGTTGATGCATTCAGATTATTTGCTCCTGACAGATTCGGTGTCCCCGATCCGTTAAGTGTCACTGATTGCAATCCCAATGTTGTAAATACACCATCTTTTATAAATGACATTCCATTGGTTGAAGGCACTATTATCTGATACGTTCCAACCACAGTTACATCCACATTCATCTGAACAGTATTAGAACTTGTTAATGGTAACCCAACCTGGTAAACGCCTTGGGCAGTAAATCCTGTACAACCACCCGGAGTTCCACCCAAAGTAAATACAGCTACGCTTGTATTTGCAGGAATAACACTCACAGTGATGTCACAAAAACCTGTTCCATAATTTATTCTGAAAGTATCCAAACCAGCTACCAAAGGCCGACCGTTTCCGTATATTCTCAAGTTATTGATGCCTAAGTTTACAATAGTTCCTTCGCCTTTAAATGAGTATCCATTGACAGTATCAGACAAAATGAGATAATGTCCCTTGGTATTTGCATCCACCTGCACCTCAATATAATTATTTGGCAATAAAGTAGAATCGGTTCGAAAGATTCCATTTACTGATCCCGGCAAACAATTACCTGCAATATCTGCTTTTAAAAAACCGGCAGAATCCGGCCCGGTATTAAAGTCTAATTCTTTCTGACAGGAAATAAAAAACAGGCACACGCCGGTAATTAGTAAAGTTTGAAAAATTTTCATCAGCCTTATTATGCTTTTAAAGTTACTTAAGAAATTTGTGAATCATCATCTGTTCTTGCGCCTGTAACAATTGTATGATGAACATCCGTTTTCTTGTGTGAAAAATATCTTTTTTGGAAAACCAGAATGCACAGTATTCCTGTGGTGATAGACGCATCTGCAATATTAAAAATAGGACGGAAAAATTCGAAATCCTCACCTCCCCAGAATGGAAACCAGGTAGGGAAATGTCCTTTAATCACAGGAAAATAAAGCATATCAACCACATTGCCATGTAAAAAAGAAGCATAGCCTGATGAGTTTAAAGTGGCCAATCCGCTATATCCGAGATAATCATTTACTGTTGGATCGAAAACCATTCCTTTATCAAAAATGATCCCGTAAAAACAGGAGTCAATAAGATTACCAATCGCCCCTGCATAAATAAGTCCGGCACAAATGATAAACCCTTTTGCATATTTCATTTTAATAATTCTTGCAAGGTACCAGGTTCCAAACACCACTGCAATCAATCGGAAAATGGTTAGAAATAATTTACCCCAGTTGCCGCCGAATTTCATACCGTATGCCATTCCGGGATTTTCTACAAAATACAATTGAAACCATGAACCAGCAACTGCGTGAGAAGTATTGAGTTGATAATTTAATTTAATATAAAATTTCAAAAATTGGTCAGCAAGTAAAACCAATACTACTAAAATCACCAAATGCCTTCTTTTCATCCTCTGAATTTATGCGCAAAGATAAGGTTTGAAAGATAGTAGAATTGTTCTGCTATTCTTCAAAATAAACCCGTTTCACCCTTTGGGAAACTCCAGTAAGCATTTCATAAGCAATAGTTCCTGCCGCTTCTGCAACATCTGCAATGGGAAGATGATCACCAAATACAATAACTGCGTCTCCTTCTTCTGCTTCTATTCCAGTGATATCGAGAATGGTCATATCCATGCAAACATTTCCTATAAC
>JBKJSZ010000399.1:0-10639 GCA_046593675.1 Ferruginibacter sp. | reverse complement strand
CATATGCTTTGCTGCCTGTAGTATTAATTTCTCTCCCGATCTCCTGTAAAATGAAAGATAATTTTTTTCCTTTCCCTTCTTCCGGACCTTTCAGCACTTCTGCAAAAAATTCGCAGTGCTGACGAAGCCGAATCTGTTCTTCATGAATATCAATTTTTTCCATGTAATAAATCAGTTCCTGTTCCAGGCGGTTATTATCAATATTTTCTTTTCCAACATGTTCATTCAGCAGATCATTGATCTCTGTTTTAATGCGTTTCATTCTGGAAGGTTCCAACTGCAGAATTTCTTCTTCCTGTTCTTTGATGTTGGCGATTCTTGTGAGAAGGTCTTTTGTAAGCGATGCACCTTCATCCGTTCTGTGTACATTTAATTCATTCAAAGCAAGAATCAGCACTTTTTTAAAATCCTTAAAATCCTGATCATTCAAAACTTCCATAGTTGGTGTAACAACTTCCGGTAAACGAAGCAAGGCACTCAAAACAGAATTGTTGTCTACATTTAATTCTGTAGCCAGTTGATTGATCTGATTAAAATAGGAACGTATAAGATCTGTATTAATAGCAACAGGTCGGGTTGTGCCGTTTTGTTTGATGTTTACATAGCAATCAATTGTACCACGGAGCAAATTTTCCTGTAATACACTTCTTATTTCGAATTCATAAGGACGAAGCAATGGTGGAAGTTTTAATTGCAGTTCAAATTGTTTTCCATTCAGCGCTTTAACCTCAACGAGATAAGTTTTTTCTCCAAATGTTTGTTCTGCTCTTCCAAATCCCGTCATTGATTTTAGCATACGATTTTATTTTACTGCAAGATAGTATTCTTATAATGGCTGATGAATGTTAGGTTGACAATGCTATTTTCTCCTATGAAAAACATCTTCTTTTTAAAATAATAAAGCCCGACATTTCGAGTCGAGCTTTGTTATATAGATGGGTTAGTAAGTACAGGGAACCAAATCCCCTTCACAATATTAAAAATAATTTTCGCTAACAAGAAAAAAATCTTCAATTATTTTATTCACATTTTATTATATGCTGTGGAAAATAGAAACCATATTATACATCATCACGATTTTTTTGTGCACCCACATCTTCGATTATGCGGAAAATTTTTTGTTTTATCTATCACCATGCATAAGAGTTTATGTGTACACTTACCTTTGTAAAAATTTATAATATGCGGTTCCCCACTCCTGTTTCTCTTAAATGGATATCAGATTTTATTGAAGCAAAAACGATCAGCAAAACAAATGATGACGCAACAGGTATCAATGAGTTACATAAAGTAGAAGCAGGAGATCTTGTTTTTGTAGATCATCCAAAATATTATTCCAAATGCCTGAACAGTGATGCAACTTTTATTATCATTGATAAAGAAGTAGATGTTCCGGAGGGAAAAGCGATATTGATTGTAGAAAATCCATTTAATGCATACAGTAAAATCGTTCAGCATTTCCGTCCTTTTGAACCTTCTTCAAAAATGATCAGTGACTCTGCGGTAATTGGTGAAAATACTTTTTGTTACCCAAATGTTTTTATTGGAAATCATGTACACATTGGAAGCAATTGTATCATTTATCCAAATGTTACCATCATGGATCATTGCATAATCGGAAACAATGTGGTGATACATGCAGGATCCGTAATTGGCAGCAGTGCTTTTTATTATAACACCAAAAAGAACCGCGATGTATGGTATAAAAAAATGCCTGATTGCGGAAGAGTGATCATTGAAGATGATGTTGAATTAGGTGCGAATTGTACGATTGACAGAGGTGTTAGTCATGATACCATTATTGGAAGAGGAACTAAAATGGATAATATGTTGCACATAGGACATGATACTGTGATTGGAAAAAATTGTTTGTTCGCCGCACAATCTGCCGTTGCAGGTGCCGTAAATATTGGTACAGGCGTTACCATCTGGGGTAAATGCGGTATTTCAAAAACATTATCGATTGGTGATAATGCCACGTTACTCGCTATGTCTGGTGTGGGTGGAGATCTGGAAGCAAATAAAACTTATTGGGGCGCTCCTGTTGAAGAAGCGGGCGTTAAAAAAAGAGAGCTTGTGTGGATCAGACGCATTCCGGAAATGTGGCAAAAAATAATGGACAAATAATTAATTCGCCACCGGCTGTGTGGATACCGGTAAAATTATTTCCGGGTTATTTTCTTCATTCAACATATAATTATAGGGCAGGAGTTCTGCAACTTTTTCCCACGTCCAGTATGCGCTGATGGTAATATCAGTTTGCTCATAATAATAACCGTTCCTCTCTATAATGAGGCTTTCCTTAGGTAAAAAACTCAATACAGAAAACTGGAAAGCATCCGGTTCATTTTCACGTGTTGCCAAAAATTCTGCTGATGGTTTTTCTTTGATATAGATCACGCCTAATTCTGTTTGATTGGGTTTTATTTCAACAGTTTGTGTACTCTCATCATATGAATAATTCAATGCGGCATAATAATTTTTTAATTTTAACGCTCTGTCATTATCATTGTCTTTAACAATGAATTGAATTTCGAATCCATTTTCTTTTAATTTTTTGTTGTACACACTTCTCATAAAATGAAGGATGGAGCCATCGTATGCTTTCTTCCTGGCTTCGGTCCATTGTTGCATTTGTACCGTATCTGTTGCCGGTATTTCTTCAAACAATGGTGAACCCGTGAACCAGCTTATGTTGGTATTATATTCATGCGTAAAAGAATCGAGATTGTATTTAATTATGTAGCCGAGTGATTTATTTTCGATGAGTACCGGTTCTTCCGAAGTGACTTTCAACCTGTTTTTTCTTTTTGAAAAATAAAAATGAATGGCTTCTTTATTTTTGATGGTACAATTGGAACTGTTTTCTGATTTACCAATAAATTCTGCCAGAAAAAAATCACCATATTTTACCCAGCCATCTTTTACTTCTGAACTGGAAACAACGGCAATATCCATCATTTGTTTTTCATGCACTCTTAATGAAAAACTCATCGGATCATTTTCATTTGTTGTAATTCTTTTACTTGAAGAATTGAAACCGGTATAGGTGGCAATAATATCATAGCCACCCGGAGGAAGGTATAATTTAAAATTACCATCGGCATCCGTAGAAGTTCCTAAAGTGGTGTTTTCTGCAAATACAGAAGCGCCGGGCATTGGTGCATTCGTTTCTGCATTCATCACTTTACCGGAAACGATTACATATTGCGAATAACAAAATAAGGTGGTGGAGGCCAATAAAAAAGTAAAAAGAAATTTCATCAGTAAATATTGAACTCTAAAAATAAGTTATGCTTTGTTAAGCTTTTGTTGCAAAACTTTGCAACATTCCCGGATAGTATCTTCTAATGAATGATATGTGAATGCCGGAAAGGCTTTTAGGAATTTGCTGTTATCATAGCTGATATTTTCAAATGCATTTGCGGCCGTTTCTTTCGTAATCAGTGGTGGTGTTTTTGTAAAGCTGCTTTTTATTTTTTCCATTCGCCACACAATTCCTGCTAAAAACCGGTTTACTTTTTTATACGGCCTTTTTTTCTGAAATGAATCTGCGATATGGTTAAACACATTTTGGAAGGATGTGTTATGACCATTCACAATAAATCGTTCTGCAGATATGTCACTATCCATTAAAAGCATCATACTAGTTGCCACATCTTTTACATCAACAAACCCTGATGTGCCATCTGTATACCAGGAAAATTCATCATACATGGTTTTAAAAAGTGTGGTAGAGCCTTGCTCCCAGTTTCCTGCACCCAGAATGATAGATGGATTAACAATTACGGCATTCAATCCTTCTGCTACCGATCGCCACACTTCCATTTCACCAAGATATTTGCTAAACGCATAGTTGCTGTTTTTATCTCCTGAAACCCATTGCATATTTTCATTTACCAAACCGGTTGCATTGTATCTTCCCAGGGCCGAAACAGAACTTACATGAATAAATTTTGATACACCCGCTTCCAGGGCAGCGTTCACAAGGTTTGCCGTTCCTTCTACATTTATTTTATATAATTTTTCAGCAGCACCGGGAGCGAATGAAACATAACCTGCACAGTGATATACCTGTTCCACATCCTGCATTAAATCTTCTAATGCACATACATCCAGTATATCGCATGGAGTAATTTGTAAGTTAGTATGGGAAATAGAAATGGGCGTATGATGATACAATGCTTTTACTTTTTTTCCTGCATCTAATAACTGATGTATCAGTTCTGAACCCAATAAACCTGTGCCACCGGTTACTAATATCATTGCGGTAAGTTAAGTTGAAGATGCATTTCAGAAGTTATTAATATTTATAAAATCCTTTTTTTGTTTTCCTTCCGAGTTCTCCTTTTTGTACTTTTTCAATCTGTATGGATGAAGGCTTGAATCTTTCTTTACCAAATGCATCGTACAGCGATTGAGAAACAGCAAGATTAATATCCATACCAATCATATCCATCAATTTAAAAGGACCCATTTTAAAACCAGAAGCTTCCATTACCACATCAATTGTTTCTGCATCGGCTATTCCGTTTTCCATCAGCTTCATGGCTTCAAGATAATAATGTCTGGCCACGCGGTTTACAATAAAACCCGGCGCATCTGTACAAATTACAGGTGATTTTCCAATGTACGTGCATAATTCGTAAAGCGTTTGTATAGTTTTATCTGATGTGTGTTCACCTTGTATAACTTCTACAAGTTTCATTACATGTGCAGGATTAAAAAAATGTAATCCGGCTACTCTTTCTGGATATGCAATGGTTTTTTGTAATTGAGTGATAGAAAGAGAAGAAGTATTGCTTGCAAAAATGCAATCAGGTAAATTCCATTCTGCTAATTGAGAAAATAATATCTGTTTCGCTTCCGGTTTTTCTATGATGGCCTCAATGATAAGATCTGCTACGCAATTTTTCATATCAGCAGTGTACGTTAATAAAGATTCGATTTTAGATTTTTCAGCTTCGCTGATTTTTTCTTTATTTAAAAGAAAATCCAGGTTAGAATTAACAGCAGCTTTCGCTTTTTCAAGAACAGGCGCAAATGAATCAAACAAAATAACCTCAAAACCTTTTAAAGCAAATGATAAAGCAATTCCGCTTCCCATGGTTCCGGCTCCGGCAACAGCAATTTTCTGGATCATGGTACAAAAATAAAAACTGCTGTGTTATTACGTTGTTTTCTTTTCAATAACGTACACATTATGAAAAATTAAAACAATAACACAGCAGCGACTAAGTATAAGAATTCTCTATTTGCGATTATTTTCAACATCACATATAAAAAATTCCATTCTTCTGTTTTTACTTTTTATAGTTAAATAATTCCCTTTTATGATCGGTTGGGTTTCACCATACCATCTTATCATCAAACGATGGGGTGAAATTCCTCTCGCAAAAAAATAATCGCCGATAGCCTTTGCCCGCCTTTGGCTTAATGCCATATTCGTTGCTGCATTGCCAACCACTACATGTGAGGAAACTCTAACAGATATTTCTTTATTTTCTTTGAGAATGGCTGTAAAATTTTGTAACATTTCCTTTCCTGGTACAGAAATATACGATCCCGAACCGGTGAACAATTGTATTTTATCCGGTTGTTCGTCTAATATTATATTGAGATTGTTGCCAACCTGTTGCAACTCCACACCTTTCATTTCATTTTTTATTCTGGTGGCCATAATTTCCATTTTAGCAAAACTGGATTTTGAATTTGATTTTGCCGGGTAGATTTTTTTTGTTTCCTCTCCATCTGATACAACGGTTGTATGTACGGTGTTATTTACCGGAGTTATTTGCTTCTTTGAACTGCTACATGCAGCCATTATCATACAAATTATGACCACCTTTTTTTGCATCAGATCTTTATAAAATTATAAATGAATGCAGCAGGCTTACCTTCAAAAGTTATATCAGACCGTAACTGCATCTGATGATCATCTGATTGTATTATAGTGAAAATAAAACCACTGTAATTTGGGTCAATCTCTTTTCCGTCTGTTCCTAATCTTTTAAATTGTAATAACATCGGCGAATCTGGAGAGGAGTAAATTTTCCAGGAAATCATTCGGTTTACTGCTACACAATTGTTTTCACCGGTGGTGGCACGAAAACTATAATTTCCTTTTTTATTATCGGAGAATTGCCAGGTGCTGCCAATGAAACATTGAAAATCTGCTTCATTAAATAATTGGGTGTTTATATTTCCAGTAACACCTTCTGAAACAATTTTTTGTAATTGCCAGGTTCCTTCTATTTTTTCTGTAGCGCGATGGATAGAACGGTTTGCCGAACAGGAAGCCAGTAAAATAATAATAACGATACAATCAAACAGTAAAGAAGCTCTTTTCATGGCAAACAATTTTGCAGAGCCAGCCCAATTATAATGCCACAACTAATTACGAATCAGATTGTTCCTGTAAACTGGCGTAAAAAGCGAACATCATTTTCACTGAACAGCCGCAGATCTTTTATTTGGTATTTCAACATGGTTATTCTTTCAATACCCATACCAAATGCAAATCCCGAAAATTCATTGCTGTTGATGCCGCAGTTTTCAAGTACAGTGGGATGTACCATTCCGCATCCGAGAATTTCAACCCAACCTGTTTTTTTACAAACATTACAGCCTGATCCATTACAGATCAGGCAACTGATATCCATTTCTGCACTAGGTTCTGTAAATGGAAAATAGGAAGGCCGAAAACGAACCTGCACTTTATCACCAAACATTTCCTGTACGAAGAAATATAATGTTTGTTTCAGGTCGGCAAAGGAAACATCTTTTGCTATATACAAACCTTCTACCTGGTTAAAAAAACAATGCGCTCTTGCGCTGATGGTTTCATTTCTATACACTCTTCCCGGGCAGATAATGCGTAAAGGCAATTCACCTTTTTCCATTTCACGTACCTGAACACTGCTGGTGTGCGTGCGTAACACCCAATCCGGATTTTTGGTTACATAAAATGTATCCTGCATATCACGTGCGGGATGATTTTCCGGAAGATTCAATGCCGTAAAATTATGAAAATCGTCTTCAATCTCTGGTCCTTCTGCCACTGCAAATCCTAATCTTTTAAAAATTGAAATGATTTTATTCTGTACAATACTTATTGGATGACGAGACCCTTTTGGAAAATCAAATCCAGGCAAGGTGGTATCTATATCATCCTTGATGTCCATTCCATTTCCGGAAAATTTTGATTTAAAAGATTGAAATTTTTCTTCTACAAATAATTTGAATTCATTTAAGGAAAGTCCTGCTGCTTTTTTATCTCCCGGAGCAACATCTTTCATAAATGCCATCACATTTTTTACCAGTCCTTTTGTTCCCAGGTATTTAATGCGAAAAGCTTCCAGCGTTTCTTCGTTTTCAATAATCTCAGACTCAATTTGCTGTTTATATTCCTGAATGGCAGATAACAATTGTTCCATGTTGCAAAGATAAGCGGTGACAGCACACCTGATTTATCGAATTTTTGTGATGTAATTTGCGATTATTCGATAATTTTAGAAAAATAATTTACATGTCATTATTTAAATCCAGCAACCCGGCCTTAACGGAAAATAAGTTTAGAAGTACCAGTTTAGAAACTGTAATTTCCGATGAGCAGGTGATGACCGTTAAAGGTTCGATCAACAAATTTGGTTTTCTTTTATTAATGGTTTTAGGAAGTGCCTTTTATTCCTGGAAAGAATTTGCTGATCATGGAAATGTTATGCCTTTGATGCTTACAGGTGCAATAGGAGGATTTATTGTGGCTTTGGTGATTATGTTCAAACAACAATGGAGTCCTTATTTAGCGCCGTTATATGCTTTATTGGAAGGTTTGTTTATCGGGGCAATTTCTGCCATGTACAATGACGCCTTTGCAACTAAAGCACCCAATATTATTATCAATGCCGTGGGACTGACATTAGGTGTTGCGTTGGCCATGTATCTTTTGTATAGTTTCAGAATTATTAAAGTAACGCAGAAATTCCGTTCAGCTATTATGGCAGCAACGGTAGGCATTGGCTTATTTTATTTACTGGTGATGGTGTTGCGAATGTTTGGCTATGATAATATGCCTTTTCTTCATGAAGGAAGTACATTCGGAATTATATTTTCTTTATTTGTTGTAGGAATCGCTTCCATGAATTTATTATTAGATTTTGATATGATAGAAAGAGGCGCAGAAATGGGCGCACCAAAATATATGGAATGGTTCGGCGCTTTTGGATTACTGGTTACCATCGTTTGGTTGTATCTGGAAATCCTTCGTTTATTATCTAAGCTTAACGGAAGGAAATAAATAATCCGACAGTTTTTTTATAAAGGTAAATTAGCTTGCAGTTAAAAACATAACGCGTTTTTCTTCTTCCTTATTTTCTATAAGATTTATTCGTTCTACCTGCTTATGAATATTTAAAAATTGCATAAGAAGCCAGGCCAGGCCGATCATTCCTGCAAAGAAGAACAATGTTATTTGCCAGTGGAAATTTGCTTTTATGGGTGCTATCAGGGCAGCAAAAAATATACGCCCCAGATTTGAAATGGTCATATATAAAGTAAACTGACTCGCCGAAACTTTTTTCCAGCAACATTGCATAGCTATAGAAAAAATACCAATACAGGAAAATGTATACAGTACATTATATAAAATCATAAAGGCATGAATAAAAGTTTTGCTGACCCAATATATTTTGAGGAAAGCGAATGCCGCAGTTAAAAGAATCAAAAGAAAAAAGTAAATATTCATCATTCGCTTATTCCCGAATTTGTCAATTAATATACCTCCCAAAAGCATTCCTCCGATTCCGCCAATTAAAGTTGATGTAGCATAAAATTGTGAAAACGAAACATTCGTCCAACCCAATTCTTTTACAGTAAAAATGGGCAGCAATGTACTCATGTAATTATAGGAACCTTGAGCTACAAATAAAATTAAAGCAAGCAATAATGAATTTCGTAAACTAAAAACAAGGTACAGTGATTTAAAAATCACCGACCAACTGGTCAGTTGTAAAGTTTTAGTTTCAGCTGATGCAATGCCTGACGTCCACGGTAATATCTTTTCATTTGACCGTTCCCTTAAAAATAAAGGCACCAGCATGATTACACCAATGGCAGCCGAAAGCGTAAGCATGGCCGTGTTGAAATTATATTTCTGTAAGATCAGACTTCCTAAAGCAAGAGACGAAGAAATACCAATGATTTTTGATCCCCACATTAAACCGTTGGCACGTGCCTGCTGATTTGTTGGTATAATATCTATTGCCATTCCATCTGTAGCCACATCCTGAAAAGCTCCAAAAAATGAAACTATAAATCCAGCGATCATAAATTGATTCAGGTTGTTTAATGGATCTGGTAAGTAAGCCATATATATACAACTTGCAATTAATCCTAACTGCCCAAAAAGTACCCAAGGTCTTTTGCGTCCCATAGGCAAATATGTATAGCGATCCATAAGTGGCGCAACTACAAATTTAAAACTCCATGGAAGTCCGCAGGCAATGGCAAATCCGGCTATTTCTCCAGTTGATTTCCCATTCATGGCCATCCAGGCGGGTATACCATAAAACAACATTCCTTCTGGAATACCTTGGGCGAAATACAACGCGACAAAATTAAAATACCTTAAAAAAGTATTTTCAGAAAGTGCTGGAATATTTTTACTTTTTTGGGCAGATCCATTCATTTTTTTAGCTGATGAATTGTGTTGCATTAACTCAATACAAACTCTAAACAGCAACCCGAATATATGATTATAATAATATATTTTTTACAGTTAATGTTTGCAATTGAATATTTTTTTATTCCTCGCATTGTCAGCCATCAAAAAATATACATACCCTAACTTTTAACCGCAAATAAATTATTCTCTTCCATCGAGGAGATTTCCTATGCCACCGAGAATACCTCCTTCTTCTTTTCTGTTACCAGAACTATATTGCATAATTCTTCCGGCAAGCCTGCTGATAGGCAAAGTTTGAATCCATACTTTTCCCGGGCCTTTTAATGTGGCAAAAAATAAACCTTCGCCTCCGAACATCCAGTTTTTTATTCCTTTGATAAATTCAATATCAAAATCAATTTCGGAAGTATATGCCACTACACAACCTGTATCCACTCGTAATATTTCCCCGGGTTTTAAATCACGTTCCACCACATATCCTCCGGCATGAACAAAACACAAACCATCACCTTCCAGTTTCTGCATGATAAAACCTTCACCTCCGAAAATACCCGTTCCGAGTTTACGTTGTAATTCAATACCAACACTCACGCCTTTTGCGGCACACAGAAATGCATCTTTTTGTGCAATCAACTTTCCATTTAATTGCTGCAGATCAAGCGCAATTATTTTACCGGTGTAAGGTGAAGCGAAACTTACTTTCTTTTTACCCTGACCCACGTTTGTAAATGCGGTCATAAATAAACTTTCACCGGTAAGCAACCTTTTACCGGCACCTAATAATTTTCCAAATAATCCTGATCCCTGTTGCTGGCTTCCATCACCAAAAATTGTTTGCATCTGAATGCCATCATCCATCATTAAAAAACTTCCGCTTTCGGCGATAGCTGTTTCTTCAGGATCGAGTTCAATTTCTACAAACTGTAATTCCTCACCGTAAATTTTATAATCAATTTC
>JBKJSZ010000365.1:0-6696 GCA_046593675.1 Ferruginibacter sp. | reverse complement strand
CATTCACAGAATAACGAGCATCACAAAGAGCCTGTCGTTACATCAAAAACGAACCTCATAAAGAAACCATGTCCCATGTTGGTCATGATAAACATGCCGGTCATCATATGGGTGACTTTCTGAAAAGGTTTTGGATATGCCTGATCCTCACTATTCCTTTACTTGGTTTAAGCCACATGATACAGCTATGGGTTGGTTTAGATTTTAAGTTCACAGGCGATAATTACTTATTACTGCTCTTTGGCTGTATCATTTATTTCTATGGTGGTATGCCATTTTTCAAAGGCATGTTAAGAGAAATCAAAGACGGTGCTATTGGCATGATGACATTAGTTGCAATAGCCATTTCTGTTGCCTTCTTTTATAGTATAGCCATTGTATTTAGTTTACAAGGAATGGATTTCTTTTGGGAGCTTGCCACGTTGATTGATATTATGTTGTTTGGTCATTGGATAGAGATGCGTTCTACAATGGCCGCATCAAATGCATTACAATCATTAGTCGCTTTATTGCCTTATGTTATACACGTAGAAAGAAACGGAAAGGTACTGATGTAGATGTAAAGGAGTTAAAGAAAGATGACCTTTCCGTTATAAAGCCTGGTGAAAAAATACCAGCTGATGGGATAGTTATAGAAGGAAGTTCTTATGTTAATGAAAGTGTGTTAACTGGTGAAAGCATTCCTGTAAAAAAGGAAAATGAAGCAAAAGTAATTGCAGGCGCAATAAATGTTAATGGTGCCTTAAAAATTAAAGTAACAGGGACAGGTGCAGATAGTTATTTAATCAAGGTAATTACATTGGTGTAATCTGCTCAGAGTGCAAAATCAAATACACAAAACCTTGCAGATAGAGTAGCTAAATTCCTAACCATTATATCATTGGTTGTAGTTGTTGCCACGTTTATTGTTTGGTATCAACTTCGATTTGGCTTATGCCTTAGAGCGAATGGTAACAGTGATGGTTACCTCTTGCCCACATCTCTTGGTGTTGCTATTCCTTTGGTAGTTGCTATATCAACAACTGCATCTGCAACACATGGCTTACTCTTAAAGAACCGGACAGCTTTTGAAAATGAAAGAAAATTAACCACTATCATCTTTGATAAAAAAGGAACGCTAACCAAAGGCTCGCATGAAGTACAGAAAGTTATCAGTCAATCGTCCAGCTATACAAACGATGACATTCTAAAATATGTAGCAGCCGTACAACAACAATCCGAGCACAACTTTGCAAAGGTATGTTAAGAAAGCTGAGAGAAAAGAATTTAGAATTACAGCAATCATCAGATTTTAAATACATACAAGGCATAGGTGTATCAGGTGTTGTAAATGGTAAAAAAATAGTTGCCGTTGGTCCAAATTATTTTACGCAGGAAAAAAACCAATTCCAGAACTACCAACAAAGATTGATCAAAATACAGAAACGGTTACTTATGTTTTAATAAACGGGGAATTAGCAGGATTTATATCATTAGCAGACACTATACGTGAAACTGCAGCGGAAGCAATAGCCCAACTAAAGATCATGAATATTAAGTCCTATCTTCTTACAGGTGACAATGATAAAATCGCTTCTTCAGTTGCAGCTAATCTAAAAATGGATGAATACTTTGCGAACATATTACCTCATGAAAAATTGGATAAGGTAAAAGAGTTTCAGACCAAAGGCGAAGTGGTAGCAATGACCGGTGATGGCGTAAACGATGCACCAGCATTGGCACAGGCAGACGTGGGAATAGCAGTATGCAGCGGTACTGATGTGGCAGCAGAAACAGCAGATATTATATTAGTTAACAGCCATCCTAAGGACGTAGTACAAATGATAAACTTTGGCAGAAAGACTTATCGCAAAATGATACAAAACCTTGCATGGGCAGTAGGCTATAAAGTTTTAGCAATTCCATTAGCAGCCGGTGTATTATATCCAACGTTTATGCTTAGCCCTGCAATGGGCGCAGTATTGATGAGTTTAATCACAGTAATAGTGGCTTTTTATGCCAAATTATTGAAGCTGAAATAAAAGATTCGTAATTTTTTTAATAAAAAATCGTTATAAAATCTAATCCCTGTAAACGTTTAAGTTAAAGTGATTTAGTACCAGCCTACTGAAAATTTAAATGCAGTTAAATCAACTTTCAACCTTCCTTTCATTGCAAACATCCTTCGATTGGCGGCGTGCGCAGTCATTTTATGGAGGGCAGCGAATACGTTTCTAATCATAAATTCTAAAAGAAATTTTTGATATGATTCGCAATCTACTGCTCTTGTAAAAATTGCTTTATTTATAGTAGTTATAGATGATGCTGAAACTGGACTCATTCTATTTTCCCCTATTTCTTGTATTGTACATTTCAAGAAATCAAAAAAATCATGGTCTAATTCTGCATTGAATTTTGAAAGAAGTATCCCTTTAATTTTTTTTAGTTAATGAACTTTTTAAAATGATTAAAAGATTTAAAATAGTTTTTAATTATGCCTGTGCAAAATTAACCATTTGGACAATTTTATCATTTGATATTTCGTCAAAATACTTTGATACCGTTCTTTCAAGAGTTGTACTATTTTGCTCACCTATCAATATATCTTTTACTTCTGTTGGTGAAAGTCGGGTGTAATTATCGTTATAATAAATTCTAATCCTGAAACTTTCTCAAGATCTTTTTATGCGACTTTTATTTTACAACTGCATGTTTAATGAAATAATAAAATAATACATTGCCCATCCTACAAATAAAATTGCCACAGCCCATAGCCACGATGGAATACTTTGCGGCGTTTCACTGCCTTCAATCATAAATTTCTTCTGGTCACCTTTACTATATGCATTGATCATAAGCGGCAGAATGCCATCTACCACTGCATTCTCTGTAATACCTTCTACAGCTATTGCGGGCCCGTTGTTCACCACAAATGGGATTTTCCTTATACCTTCCTTACCTGTATAGCTCTTACTCACGATCCGCAGAGTATGCGGCCCGTCTACGAGCCGCGTTGTATCAAACTCGAAATTTATTGGAACCCGGTATTCTCCCATCGGCTTAATTTCATCATCCAGAAATATAAAAACGGTGCTTTTATCTTTCATATTATTGTTCGTTTAGTATTGAATATTTTATATGATCTCCATTATTTTCTCCTGGCCTGATCAGCCATTTTACTGTATACAATAATGTATACAATGTAAGGAGGCCTATTGCAGCTACGATTACCAAGTCCCATTTACTGTCAGGGCCGCTGCCATGTGTGATGCCCTGTAAATATTTTGCTTTGTTGCGTTCGCATACCGGGCATGCATACACAGTTGCATACGAAATAAATACCATGAGAAGTATTATTATTTTTTTCATTTCGCAGTTTTACTTTTAATGAAATCCATTATTTTCTTAATCTCTTCAGGTGTTGTTTTCTTTGCGGCATTACCCCATGCGGCGCGTTCATAGTTTATGATAGAGGATACTTTGTTCTCATCAAATTCCATAGCAGTACCTATTGCGGGCATTGCACCATATTCCGGACGGGGATCATATCCGTTCATAATAATATCTACATACAATTCTAAATTATCCCCGGCCACAACGGGACTGCCTTTCAGCGGTGGGAATGCTCCTTTTAATCCTTCACCGTTTTCCTGATGGCAGCTTTGGCAATTGGCTGCATATAATGATTTGCCATCGGGCGCAGTCGTATTAGCGCCTGCCTTAGCTGTAGCTTCTTCTTTTTTATATAAAAATTTGTTTGGCTTCATTTCACCGGGCAAAGGCGCCTGCTGCAAGGACTGAATATATGCAAGAAGCTGTAAAGCTTTTTTGGTGGCAACCACTTTTCCGGTTCTGCCGTTTAAAAATTTTGCAGGCATGCTCACAATTACATCTGTCTTTGCAGGCTTTTCTTTTATTTCGAAAAGCCATTCATAACTTGGCATAATGGATTGCGTTACCACAGACCGCGGATTGAACAGGTGCATCAGATGCCAATCTTTACTTGGCTGCCTTTTACCCACATTAGTTAGATCAGGCCCTGTACGCTCCGTGCCCATGAGGGTTGCTGTATTAACCCATACACTCCGGCGGTGATTATTTGCATAATCTGCAGGTATGCCCGGCCGGCTGCCAAATGAATTATCCATATCTACATTACGAACCTGCTGGCTGTGACAGCCCACGCAGCCTTCAGAGATATATACATCTTTACCGGCTAATGCATCACCAGTCAAGGGTTGTGTATCGGGCAGCGGCGCATTGTTTTTTTGATTTCTTAAAGCGGGTTGTATGGCTGTAAAAAATGTAAGGACCAAAAACAACAATCCTGCTGTGACATAAAGCCGTTTATGATTATTAAAAATACTCATGGGAATTAAATAATGTTTGTAGTAAATCCTTTTTCCAGTTCTTTAAATGTTTCTTTCTTTATGTCTGTTTCTTCAGTTCTATTATAAGCCATCTTATAAAAATTATAAAAGAAAACCAGATGTGAGATGAACATCAGGCTGCCGCCTACGGCACGCCATACCCAGTAATCAAACATCATGGTTACACTGTCAATAAATGGTTTATGTGCCATCCACATCAATCCCTTAATCGTGCCCCCTATCATCAGCGGGATGGCGTATAACAAAAGACCGATAAATGCCAGCCAGAAATGTGCGCCTACAAGATGCTGCGGAGGTTCTTTGCCTGTAAGCCTTGGAACAATTGCATACATACCTCCCCAAATAGCAAAAGTGATGATGCCGTAAAAACCGAGATGGGAGTGTGCCACGGTAAAATCTGTAAAATGCCAAAGCAAATTTGTAAACCTGAAAGCTTCTGCCGTACCCTGCATGCTCACAATAAAATAATAAACAACAGCCGTTAAAAAGAAAGGCAGCGTATAACTGCTTGCCACCTTTACGCCCTGACCTTTAAAAGTCATGGCAAAATTTATGGTGCCTGCAACCACAGGAATTATCATTCCCATACTTCCTACAATCGCCACCGTTTGCAACCACCAGGGTATGGCACTGAATATAAAATGGTGTGTCCCGATGATGGTATAAAAAATGATCTGCGTCCAGAAAGCAAGTATCCCCAAGCTGTATGCATAAATGGATTTATTTATTTGCTGCGGAATAAAATAATACAGGAGCCCCAAAGTAGAAAGGGTGAACCACATGCCTACACCCGAGTGCATATAGTATCCCTGTGTGATGGTTTCTCCCAAGCCATTTTGCCAGAAAGGAAGATAAGCTGTAAGCGCAACTATGATGGTAAAGATGAGTGATGAGATGAGGTACCAATTAGAGATATAAATTTCTTTTGTGCTGCGCTTTGCTACCGTCATTAAAAAATTTGCAAGGGTAATGATAAGCGCAATGGCAAACAGTAACATTACCGGCCAGATGTATTCCCGGAACTCCCCGCCACCGTTATTTATACCCGCCATTAAACAAACAGTTCCCAGGATAACCTGCAGGTTAGTGCATATTAATGCTATCCAACCCCATTTTATACTGTATATTTTTGTATTACTAACGGTAGGCACTACATAATAACCAAGGCCTAAAATTCCTAACGATGCCCAACCCCAAAACACCATGTTTGTATGTACCGGCCGTAACCTCCCGAAGCTAAGCCAGCTTACATGATCTGCATCGGGCACTACGAATTTAATTCCTACATATTCCCCGATACCGGTGCCGATAATGAGCCAAAAAGCCGCACAGCCCAGAAACCATAAAATAAGCTTAGTAATATCCGCATCTAACCCCGGCCGAGGTGCTGCTTTTTTCTTTTGAGCTGTAAAGTGTATTTCATGTTCATCATTTAAATTACTGATAATACCATGTGTATCTTCCGGCAATTCATCCCCTGAAAGTTCATTGTTTTGTAATCGAAATGCCAAAGCTTCTTTGCGTTCAGATAATTGCTTATCTAATTCGAAATCTTTTACAGATCTCAATTGTTGGGCAAGCACCTTGGCATGTTTCATCTTTTTCTCGTTTCCAAATTTTTTCACACTCTGTGTAGCCCTGTTTATTACAAGAATAACAGCCAACAAAAAAGGTAAGACAACTAATAACAGTGTAATGATAATCCCTGGTTGGCTGATAAGATTTTTAGAATATGCCGCGGTATCCTGCGCCCATACAGCATCGGACAAAAGCAATAAAATGACAGTACCTACAATGCTCACTGATTTCTTACACGATCCAAATCCTTTTCCGCAATTGCCACTGCACTTTTTACGCTTCATTTTTTGGTAAATATTTATTTCATTATAACTGGGATTTTTAAGCACATCTTCTGTAGTAGGTAGGGTTAATTGCCTGTTATGCCTCATAGCTTTTTTAAACTTAAGCCAGCTATAAAAGAATGCAATTAGCAGGGTTATGAAAATAAAACCTGCTATGAGCTTTATTCCGAGGGAGTTGTTTGCCGACGCAATAAAATTATCGCCTGTCTGGCAAAAAGCATTTTGTGTAACAGCTATACAGATAATTAAAAAAAGTGCTGGAACTATTGTTTTCATATATTTTAATATTAATACCTTTTTATCTCTTTTTTATTAAAAAAAATTACTTACTTCTTAAAAATGTTTTGTTGGTATTTAATTCTTTCACGAAGGTTTCAAACCTTGAATTAAATAGTAATGTGTTCATATCATTTCTTATTTTCTTATAAGAATCATGAATGGGGCAGGGATGTGCTTCGGAACAT
>JBKJSZ010000363.1:0-6660 GCA_046593675.1 Ferruginibacter sp. | reverse complement strand
TTTTTGCTGGCGTGTCTTCACCATATGCTGGTGATTTTCCGGTTCATAACTGATATTACCGGTTATGTCCTGCTTTTCCAATCCACCGATGCGATGCTCCAGCCCAGCGGTACCCGGTTTTACCCAGGCACGAACCAGTTTTTCATCACGTAGATAAGGTTGATATTGCAATTCATTTTCGTTCAGCCCTTTTTTAAAATTCACTTTTATTTCAGGTAGATCTTTTGCGGAAGGAAAGCGCCATGGTTCTGCTCCATTGGCAATATATCCATCACTCAACATGATCACCGGCGTCATATGTTCAACCGCAATACGAATCGCTTCAAAAGCCACATCAAAACAATCTGTGGGAGTAGCCGATGCAATCACGGGCATAGGACATTCTCCATTTCTTCCATAGTAAGCCTGTAACAGATCGCTCTGTTCTGTTTTTGTCGGTAAACCGGTACTCGGTCCACCACGCTGTACGTTGAAGATAACCAATGGAATTTCGAGCATTACCGCAAGTCCCATTGCTTCTGCTTTTAAAGCCATGCCGGGCCCTGAAGTAGTGGTAATACCTATAGCTCCTCCGTAACTGGCACCTATTGCCGAAGTTATGGCTGCAATCTCATCTTCCGCCTGGAAAGTACGGATGCCAAAAGTTTTATATTTGCTCAGTTCATGTAAAATATCTGATGCAGGAGTTATAGGATAAGAACCTAAAAATAAAGGCAAGCCACTTTTTTGTGACGCAGCAATAATTCCATAAGACAATGCCTGGTTACCCATTATAGAGCGATACGTTCCGGGTTCCATTTTCGCTTTTTCAACCGAATATCTCGTTGTAAATGTTTCTGTAGTATCGCCATAATTATAACCTGCCTGCAATACCCGCACGTTGCTTTCTAATATATCTTCTTTTTTCCCAAATTTTTCCTGCAGAAATGCAATCGTATTATTCATATCGCGATTGTACATCCAATATAAAAACCCAAGTACAAACATATTTTTTGCACGGTCTTTTTCTTTTGTACCCATCGTGAAATCCTTTAAGGCTTCCCGCGTTAATTTGGTAACATCAAGCCTGATCAGCTCATAGTTTTCAAGACTGTTGTTTTCGAGAGGATGAACACCTTCCGGATAATTAGCCAGGCGTAAATTTTTAGAATCAAACCCATCAACATTTGCAATGATCTTTCCTCCTTTTTTCAAAGAATTCAAATTCACTTTTAAGGCTGCGGCATTCATGGCAACCAATACATCGCATGCATCACCAGGCGTAAATACGCGGTCGCTGCTAAACCTTAACTGAAAACCACTTACGCCCGGAAGTGTTCCTATTGGAGCTCTTATCTCTGCAGGAAAATCAGGAAAAGTTGCCAGGTCTATTCCCATCAAAGCCGTATTAACCGTAAATTGATTACCCGTTAACTGCATTCCATCACCACTGTCTCCGGCAAATTTTATAACTACATCCTGCAAAACTTCCTGCTTGCTCATACGCTGAAAATTATTTCGTAAAGGTAAGTACAATCAACACCACAGCCATATAGAGGCGGGATTATCTGCTTCCAATATCCTATAAAAAGAATGGGATAAAGTACCAAAAGGAGAATTGCAAATCTCCTTTTAGTACTGATGACGTTCCGGGGAAAGGAACTTGTTTTAGTTTAATACGGAGTAAAAACGAGTCAGTTAAATCAACTGATTATTTCCTCCTATAAAATTGTATAAATTAAAGATCAATGTATGGAGTAAGATTACCTGTTTTTATCAGGTAATTTTACCTGATCACACATGTACGATTTTATTTTTTATGGCATATACAACTATGTCCACCACACTTTTGCCCTCTATTTTTTCCTGGATTCTGGTTTTATGCCCTTCTACCGTACGGGGACTTATATGTAAATGCAAACCTATTTCTTTGTTGGATAACCCTTTGCATGTAAGGGTAATCACTTCAAGTTCTCTTTCTGTAAATTCAACGCTCACATTTTTTTCATTTCCTTCGCTTCGTTTTTTAGCCATCATGTTTTTCACTTTCTGGTAGGTGTCGGGATGAAAATAAGTTCCGCCGTTCAATACGAGGTTAATGGCTTTTATGAGTTCTTCGCTTGTTGTACTTTTAAGAAGATATCCTTCTGCACCTGCCTCCAGCATATCTAAAATGATATTATCATCATTGTATGTTGTGAGTGCAATAACCGGAAGATCTTTAAATTCTTTTTTTATCTTTTTACAGGCTTGAATTCCATCCATAACCGGCATTTGAATATCCGTTATCACTACGTCTGGTGTTTTGTTGCGGATTAACTCTAATAAATTTTCTCCGTTGTAAGCCTCTCCTACAATTGACATTTCCGGATTTTTTTTCAGCAATACTTCAAATCCTTTACGGTACATTTCATGATCGTCAGCAATTACAATTCTTATCGGCATCTTAATTGGTTATGGGTATTTTAATTAAATACTGTGTTCCTTTTCCTTTTTCAGACGTTACAGAAACTTCACCTTTCATAATCTGTGTTCTGCTGTTGATATTTTGTAAACCTAAACCTGCGTGAGCCTCCACCAGTTTTTTGTGATCGAAACCTTTCCCGTTGTCTTCACAAATAACTTCCAGCTTACCTTTTACTTCCTTGATTATGATCAATAATTTTTTTGCATCAGCGTGTTTTAAAACGTTTTGTGTTATCTCCTGTATGATCCTGAAAGTATTTATGCTTATATCCGGATGAATGTTGGAATGAATGGCATGCTCCAGGTGAATTTCCAGGGGCGAAGATTCATTAAGGTCGCTTACATATTCTTCCAGTGCCTGAAGCAACCCTTTTCTTGTTAAAGCGGAAGGAAGTAAATTTTTTGAAATACCTCTTACTCTTTCTGCGATATTCTCTAACACAGTTACTGATTTTTGTAGAATTTCCTTATCCTCCGCATTTTCAATTTCAACCGAATTTACCTGGTATTTTACAAGGTAGATCATCGGAGCAAGTTCATCATGCATATCTGCGGCAATACGGCTGCGTTCATTTTCGAGCGTAGTAACTTCTGAAAGAATACTTAGCCGGTGAAACTCCAGCAGTTTTCGCTGATGACGGATCAGGGAGATAAAAAAAATGGCAATTATTATCCCAATTATGACTGAGGCGATGATAACGGCAATATAAAAGTTTGTTTGCGAGGTATCCATAATACTGCTAATGCATATACAATATTCACAAAAAAATTAACGATTGATAAAATTAAATAGATATAAGAAGCAAATAACAATGAATCTGAAAATTGAAAAATCCAAAATGTTTCCACCATTATCTGAAAAGTAAAAAACACAACAAATCCACAACAGATCAGGAAAGTTGAATTTTTTAATAATTTGCCAGTAAACGACACTATTGATCGGTTTAACATATGAATGCTTAACAAAACAATGATGAAAGATGAAAAAATGAAACTGATGGAAAATATCTGCTGGATAGATTTATAATAAATTAATAATCCTGACCACATAATTACCATTAATGTTTGCAATACATTGTAAACAATATTATTATTTAAGATCTTCCATCTACGGAATTGCCATAAAATCATCAAATACTCTATTAGAGTGTAGATGTTTGTGCATATGGCATTACTTTTATAATATTTGCTTAATTCTATAGAACATATTTCAGATAATACTGCAATCACCTGAAGCCAGATGAATGGATGAAAAGTTTTATCAATTAGTTTATAACGGAATAAAGCAATAATTACAGAAAATACAACAGAATAATTAAGTAGATAGAAATAATTAATCAAAATTATTCATTTAAAGCTGATGTTAGAGGACACACTGAAGGGCACCGTAATCCATTCTCAATAATAATTTTATTCTCTAAAAGATCATGATCATCGGCATCAACTCCTACCAAGATCAAACGAATATTGTTATCTGCATCCATCCCTAAATAACTCCTGAAATTTTCGCAGCCAGTCTGGTTCAATATCTGAACAATTTCTTCTTTTGAAAAAGTTTCACTTAATGTTAGAATGGAGGAATCGTAATTCTCTTTCAAAATTAATTCTCTTCTTTCTTTGTAGCGTGCAATCATTTCTTTACCATCCGTTAATTTGATAATGGCCATGTTTTATATTTTTTTGAAAGATGCTGATTATTAGAATTAATTACGCAAGCAATATTACTCTAACTTATCAGGTAAAATTACCTGATTTAAAATACCAAACTTTCTTTATATCCTTACAATCATTTAGGTTTGCTATGCAAAATCTGAATATGAACGATTTCTCACTTTATCTTGACCCGGTTTCTCTTCCTATGATCATGAACGATCAGCCTGTAACGGATGGATTATTTGCAAAACACATCACCATTTTTCAGGATCATATCCCCGATATCGAATTCGCCGATATTATTATAATAGGAATTCAGGAACAAAGAGGTGCAAGATTAATGAATGATGGTTCTAAATCAGCGGATGCTATCCGAAAACATTTTTACCAGTTGAATTACTGGCATACCGATGTTCGGATTGCAGATCTTGGAAATGTAAAAACCGGGGCAACCATCCAGGATTCTTATGCAGCTCAGAAAACAGTAATCGGAGACCTGATCGCTATGGGAAAAACGGTTTTCATTATTGGCGGCAGTCATGATAATACCATGGCTCAATACGAATCATACCGGGATGCAGGTTATCACATTGAAGCAACTTGTATAGATGCCAACATTGATTTAAGAAGCGAAAGTATGATCCGAAGCGAAAATTTTTTGCTGGATATGCTCACTACCGAACCCAATATTATCAAACATTATAACCACATCGGTTTTCAAAGTTATTTTGTACATCCAAGGATGATAGAAACTTTGGATAAATTAAGATTTGATTGTTACAGAGTAGGAATGGTTAAAGAAAAGATTGATGAAATGGAACCGGTTTTACGAAATTCTCACCTGGTAAGTTTTGATATTAATGCCATTAAAAACAGCGACTCACCTGCAAGCAAATTAAGTCCGAACGGATTAGATGGAACAGAAGCCTGTACACTAATGCGCTATGCAGGTATGAGCAGCAATGTAAATTCTACTGGTGTATATGGCTATAATTATGAGGAGGATTCAGATGATATGACGGCTATACAAATTTCTCAAATGCTATGGTATTTTATTGATGGCAGAAATAAATGTATGCAGGAAAGTAACCTGAATGAACGGCATAATTTCAATGAATTTCATACCGCATTCGCTGAAGTGGATACGGTATTTCTTCAAAGCAAAAAAACAAACCGATGGTGGATGCAATTGCCCGATAAAAAATTTATTGCGTGTAGTTATGACGATTATGCAAAAGCATCCAGTAATGAAATTCCTGAAAGATGGTTAAGGATACAGGAAAGAATATAAACCCTAATAAATGTTCAGGATCATAATTTTATGTTGTATTATTTTTTATTCCTGCTCTACGCAAAAAAGAATTGAATTAAAAGCCAGGGCAATTATACATGACAGTCTTTTACATTCCGGATTTATTGGTATAAGTATTTATGATCCGGAAAAAGAAAAATACATTTATAATTATAATGCAGAGAAATATTTCGTTCCTGCCAGTAACGTAAAATTATTCACAACATATGCCGCACTAAAATATTTGCCGGATACACTTCCAGGTATTAATATTTTTGAAAAAGAAAAGGATATTTATATTTCTTCAACAGGTGATCCAACATTTCTGCATCCAGCTTTTTCACGTCAACCTGTTTTTGATTTTTTAAAAAAAACCACAAAAAATATTTATGCAATTCCACAGAAAATTAATTTTCAAAAATGGGGAAGTGGTTGGTCGTGGGACGATTATAATTATTCATTCATGGCAGAAAGATCTGTATGTCCAATGTATGGCAACGTTGTTAATATAATAAACAACCAGATCGTGCCGGGTTATTTCCATGATTACACTAACTTTTCTTCCGATTTAAAAGATAGCACATCACCATATCCAAGTATAAAAAGACAATTCGATACAAACCATTTTATTTTCAACTACGCAGATATAAAAACAAAAGATATTTCAATACCGTTTATAACTTCGGAAACTTTATCTTATAAATTACTAAGCGATACTTTACATAAAACTATAACGTTGACGTCATCTCCGTCAATCGGACAATTTGAAAATTACCGTATTACATCGCAGCCACTCGACTCTGTATTAGCCTTAATGATGCACACCAGCAATAATTTTATTGCAGAACAATTGATGCTCATGGTCAGTGAAAATAAACTGGCAATGATGACGGATAATATTCTGGACACCATTATAAAAAAAGATATGGCCGATATCCCAATGAAAATAATTTGGGCAGACGCATGTGGGTTAAGCCGGTATAACCAGTTTTCTCCAATTGATTTTATTTACATTCTAAATAAATTACTAGCTGATTTTGGGATGGACCGTATTTTCCATTTATTGCCAACTGGAAATGAAGGAACACTTACAAATTATTTCCAAACGGATGACACCACCATTCATGCAAAGACAGGTTCTATGAGAAATACCAGTTGTTTGAGCGGGTATCTCCTGACAAAAAAAAATAAAGTGCTTATGTTTTCTATTCTTATGAATAATATTCCGGGCCCCATATCAAATGCAAGAAAGAAAATGGAAATATTTTTAA
>JBKJSZ010000243.1:0-6165 GCA_046593675.1 Ferruginibacter sp. | reverse complement strand
CAATTATTCTCCTTTTTTCTTTTTGGCAGGTTTTGCTTCTCTTACCCATTCATAATCGAGTTGGCGTTTTACCAGATTAGCAGCTACTACTTTTATTTTCACTTTATCGCCCATTCTAAATGCAACTTTTGTTCTTAGTCCGATGAGGCAATAATTTTCGTCATCGTGCCTGAAATCATCATAGTCACTCAGATCTTTTACACTTACCAGGCCTTCGCATTTATGATCGATCGTCTCCACCCAAAATCCGAAAGCAGAAACGCCGCTGATAATCCCTTCAAATTCTTCTCCTAAGTATTGCTGCATGAATTCAACCTGCTTGTATTTATTTCCAGCACGTTCTGCTTCCATAGCGCCACGTTCTTTATCGCTGCAATGCTTACACTTCTCTTCCATTTTTTTATCAACCTGCAGATTTTTTTCGAGGCATTGCTGCAATACGCGATGTACTAAAACATCCGGATACCTTCTGATGGGAGATGTGAAATGGCAATAGTGACTAAATCCCAAACCATAATGCCCGATATTTTCACTGGTATATTTCGCTTTGGCCATAGTACGAATACCCAATTGTTCCAATACATGCTGCTCCGGTTTTCCTTCTACATCTTCTAATAATTTATTGAAAGATTTAGCAATGGATTCCTGATCATTCATATTAAAAGAATAACCGAATTTTCTTGAAAAGGCAACAAAAGGTTTTAGTTTTTCTTCACTCGGAGTGTCATGTATGCGATATGGAAAAGGAATCGGTTCTTTATTAATCTTGATCTTTGAAATATATTCTGCAACCGTTTTATTGGCGAGCAACATAAATTCTTCGATTAGCTTATGTGCATCTTTACTTTCTTTAACAACAATACCTACCGGTTTTCCTGTTTCATCTAATTGAAAACGGACTTCCTGTGAGGAAAAATTAATAGCTCCATCTTTAAATCGCTGCTTCCGGAATTTTTTTGCCAGATCGTTCAGCAATAAAATAGGCTTGTGATGCAAACCTTCATTTTGTTCAATGGTTTGCTGTACTTCTTCATAGGTAAAACGATGATTGCTGTGAATGAGCGTTCGGCCAATCCACTTATGCATCACTTCTGCTTTATTGGAAATCTGGAAAACAACAGAGAAAGTATATTTATCCTCGTGTGGACGTAAAGAGCATAATTCATTTGAAATTTTTTCCGGTAACATCGGATTTACACGATCGGGTAAATACACACTCGTTGCTCTTGCATAACCTGCTTTATCTATCACACTTCCAGGCGTTACAAAATGACTAACATCTGCTATATGGACTCCAATTTCATATAATCCATTATCTAAATTGCGGATAGAGATGGCATCATCAAAATCTTTTGCATCAACTGGATCGATCGTGAAAGTGAGAATATCCCGGAAATCTTTTCGTTTTTTTGTTTCTTCTCTCGTAATCTTTGGTTCCAGTTTCTCAGCTTCTGCCAACACATCATCTTCGAAAGCCAAAGGAAAACCAGCATCAATTAAAATTTCTTTCATCGCAAGGTCGCCTTCATTCTCCGATTTTAAAATTGTAACAATTTCTCCTTCTGGTTTTTTTTCTGATTTTTCCCAATTCACAAATCTGGCCACTACCCGGTCGTCATTTACAGCACCGTTTAATTTATGGATAGGAATATAAAAATCCGGAATAGGTTTTTCTCCTGAAGGAATGAAAAAGGCAATGTTATTATTTAACTGAAGTGTACCAATAAATTCTGTTTGATTTCTTTCCACCACTTCCACAATTTTACCTTCCGGACGTTTACCGGTGTCTTTATATTTATCGAGTTCTACCCGAACCATATCTCCATGAAAGGCTTTGCCAAAATCGTTGGGTTTTACAAGTATATCACGTTCATGACCTTCAGCAATTACAAATCCCATACCGCTCCGACTGATATCCAGCTTTCCTTTGATAATTTCTTTGTGCGTTTTTTTTGATTCTTTCTTGTTTTTTGACATATAAGATGTTGATCTGACAGGAGTACAATGAATATATCTCCATGCAACTGCAATGTACATAATCTATTTCTTTTCTTTTCTGTAGAACGGCACTTAAGTGCTCGTAAAAAATATTTTATGCATAAAATTCATCATCTTTAGACATATGAAAAATATCAGTCGAACCGTGTGGGTATTATCGCTGATAAGCTTATTTACCGACATGGCCAGTGAAATGTTGTACCCCATCATGCCTTTATTCCTGCGTCAAATCGGCTACAGTGTGATATTCATAGGTATCTTAGAAGGATTTGCGGAAGCAGTTGCCGGATTAACAAAAGGATATTTCGGTAAGAGAAGTGATAAGTCTGGTAAACGTTTGCCATTTGTACAGATAGGATATACATTGAGCGCATTGAGCAAACCTTTAATGATATTTTTCATTCATCCGATATGGATATTTTTTTGCAGAACTACGGATCGTTTAGGCAAAGGAATAAGAACGGGTGCAAGGGATGCTTTATTGAGAGATGAAAGCACTGCTGAAACAAGAGGAAGTGTATTTGGATTTCACAAAAGCATGGATACTTTGGGAGCAGCAATCGGACCAACTATTGCACTAATTTATTTATATTTTTTCCCGGGTGATTACGTCAGTTTATTTCTCATTGCTTTTTTACCCGGATTGTTGGCCATTTTTTCAAGCTTATGGATAAAAGAAAAAAATAATCCTCCACAAAAAAAAATAAAACAATCCGCTTCGGTATTTGCTTTTTTACATTACTGGAAAGAAAGTGATTTGCCTTATCGAAAACTCGTGATTGGGTTATTGTTATTTGCTTTATTCAACAGTTCTGATGTGTTTCTTTTGCTGAAGATCAGGGAATCTGGTTTATCTGATACGATGGTGATTGCTGTATATATTTTTTACAATTTGATATATGCATTACTGGCCTATCCAATGGGTGCCGTTGCAGACAAATTCGGTTTGAAAAAAATGTTTATTGCAGGTTTAATTTTATTTGCCATTGTTTATTTTGGCTTTGCCTTTACAAATAAATTATACGTTTTTATATTATTATTTGCAGTGTATGGAATGTATGCGGCCGCTACTGAAGGGATTTCAAAAGCCTGGATCAGTAATATAGTTTCAAAAAACGATACAGCGACTGCTATTGGTTCATACAGCGGTTTTCAAAGTATAGCCTCATTAATAGCAAGTTCATTAACCGGGCTTATATGGTTCAACTTCGGAGGGAAAATAACATTTATTGTAACTGCCGCTTTTACGATTGTGGTAATCATCTATTTTCTAAAACTCCAGGAACATACTAAGTTAAGTGATTAAGTATTCCTTCCTAAAAATGCATTACGGAAAAGAATTCTCAGAATACCAATGATAGCGCCCCACGCAGTGAGATATGCCAGTAAAAACATGACAGCTCCTACAATATTTAAGAGCGGAAAAATAAATGAGAACTTATTAATAAGGTCTTCATTCATCAAAGAAGTCCGATGAATTAAAATATATTTCAGTAAAGAAGCGATCACAAAACAAAGGGCTGATAAAAACAAACCTTCCCCATATATATTAATCTTGTTTTCCAGGTTTCGGTCTTCCAGATTCCTTCCCCATGAAAAACATACAGAAGCACATCCTGCAAAAATGGCGAATCCGGCATTAGTCATAGATGTTGTGTCGAAAGTGCTTTTTCCAAAAGTAGAAATGATAAATATTCCTCCTGCAAAAAAAACGAACACTAAAATCAATGCTAATAAAACCTTGATGGCTAAATATAGTATCTGCATGGCTGTAAGGTAATTATTTACTACTCATCCATCAACTCAGGAACGGTTTGTGCTTTTTTTTCGAGATACCATTCTTTAAAAATGAGTCTTAGATTCTGATCGCGGGTGAAATAATTATACACCCAGTTTACAAAAACGAAGAAGCGGTTTTTTATGCCAAGAATCAACATCAGATGTAAAGTCATCCAAATGATCCATGCAAGAAATCCACCAAAATGAAGTGCAGGTTTTGGAACATCTACCACAGCTAAATTCCTTCCTACGGTTGCCATAGCTCCTTTGTCTTTATATACAAAATCCAGCAATGTTGTATTATCATTATATTGTAAGACCCTCTGAAAATTTTTAGAAAGGAGATCTGCCTGCTGCATAGCAACCGGAGCTACCTGCGGATGCCCATTGGGAAATGCAGGTTCCTCCATGTAAGCCACATCTCCTATGGCATAAACATTTAGATGATTTCTTACTTTACATTGCCTGTCTACTTTAATTCTATTTCCCCTAACAATCATTTCTGCGTCAATACCTGCAGGTATATTTCCTTTAATACCCGCAGCCCAAATCACCAGCGAAGTCTGAATCTGTTTACCATCCTGCGTTACAGCGGTTTTACCATCATATTCTTTCAGTAAGGTTTTTGTAAGTACGGTAACACCCAGTTTCGTTAAATATTGTAAGGATTGTTCGCTACTTTTCTCACTCATCATGCCCAATGTTTTACCGGTTCCTTCGAGTAACAGAATTTTCATTTTAGAAAAATCCAGTTCCCGATAATCTTTCGGCAATACAAATCTTTTCATGTCGGCAATGGCGCCACTTAATTCAACTCCCGTAGGACCGCCACCAACGATTACGATCGTTAATAATCTTTCCAATTCCAACGGATCTTTTGTATTCAATGCATCTTCAAAATTTTGAATAATCCGATGCCGTAAACGCAATGCTTCCACGGTACTCTTCATTGGAAAAGCATTCGCCTTCATTTCTGCATTACCAAAAAAATTGGTGTCTGCACCCGTAGCTATTACCAATGCATCATAATTTACAATTCCAATATTTGTTTCTATACAATTATTTTTAGTGTCTATAGCTAAAACTTCTGCCATACGATAACGGACATTGATACTGTTGTGAAAAACTTTTCTTAATGGAAAAGATATATTACTGGCGTCCAATCCTGCTGTAGCCACCTGGTAAAACAATGGTTGAAACTGATGATAATTATATTTATCAATTAATAAAACTTCTGTATTTTTTTTATTGCTGAGTTTTCTGGCAAGGCGTAAACCACCAAAACCACCACCAATTATAACTACTTTCATATTATATAATCAACGGAATGTATCAATACAATAATCTTACCTTAATTGTATCTTTCAATTCCTTCATTAATTCAACAGCATTACGGCTGATTTGTTTATTTACATCTAAAACTACATAACCGATATCATCATTCGTTTTAAGATACTGGCCAACAATGTTGATCTTATTTTTGCTTAACACCGCATTGATCTGACTTAACACTCCAGGAACGTTTTTGTGAATGTGAAGAATCCGGTGTGTGCCTTCCTGAGGCGGCAATGCAAGCGCAGGAATTGTGTGAGATCCTGTGCTGATGCCTTTTTCGAGATAATTAAAAAGTTTATTACTTACGTCAAGGCCAATATTATTCTGGGCTTCCTGTGTACTTCCGCCTATGTGTGGAGTAAGTAACACATTGGATGAACCTTGTAAAGGACAATCAAACTGATCGCCGTTTTTCTCCGGTTCAACAGGATATACATCTATGGCAACCCCACCTAATTGCCCGGCATCCAATGCTTTTTTTACGGCTACCAGATCTACAACTTCACCTCTTGCATAATTGATCAGTACCGCCCCTTTTTTACAATATGCCAGATTGGTTTTGTTCAACATATTTTTAGTGGAAGGCAATTCCGGTACATGTAACGTGATCACATCACTTTGTGAAAGCAATTCTTTTAAATTTTTGCTATCCGATGCATTGCCTAATGGAAGTTTGGTTTCTGCATCATAAAATATAACTTTCATGCCCAATGCTTCTGCAAGCACACTTACCTGGCTTCCTATATTTCCATAACCGATGATACCTAAAGTTTTTCCGCGCAATTCATGACTTCCTCCTGCATCTTTCATCCATATACCTTCATGCGCTGATTTATTTTTATCAACAATTTTCCGAACCAACATAATGGATGCACCAATTACTAATTCTGCAACGCTTCTGGTATTACTGTATGGCGCATTAAATACGGCAACACCTCGTTTTGTAGCAGCGGAAAGATCTACCTGATTTACGCCAATGCAGAAACATCCGATGGCCTGTAATTTATCCGCAACCTTTAATATTTTCTCTGTGATAAGCGTTTTGCTCCGGAT
>JBKJSZ010000288.1:0-3203 GCA_046593675.1 Ferruginibacter sp. | reverse complement strand
TTTTTTCCTGTGATGAATGGCATAACAGGTTTATCCTGGGTGTATGGCCCTTTTTTCTTATGCTGGCGGCTGCCGGTTTAAATAAAAAATAATTATAATTCTTCGCTGATGCTTTTTCCTTTCATAGATCCGGAAATAGCCATATCCATTAATCTTTCTGCGTATGGGCGTGAAACATGGTTAAGCGCTTCTATTTTGGTTTGCAATAAATTTTTATCATTCATGGTGAGTGCCAGTTGCAAAGCCTGCATAGCATTGGCAGTGTCAACCATTTCCTCTTTTGAAAGGATGGCAGCATTTTTCTGAAGAAATCTTTCTGTGGTCTTTAATAATTGTTCCCCTTCCGACTGCGCCTGTGCCAATGCCCGTGCAGCAATATCTTCCTGTGCATGCATTATTGAATCAGAAAGCATACTCTCCACTTCCACATCGGTAAGTCCGCTACGTGGTTGTACTTCTATACTTTGCTCCACTCCGCTTCTGGTTTCTTTTGCACTCACTTTAAGGATTCCGTCGGCATTAATTAGAAATGAAATATCCACTTTTGGTAAACCTGCCGGCATTGCCGGAATTCCCTTAAGATTGAATTCCGCCAGCTTGCGGTTATCCTTTACAAGATCCCTTTCTCCCTGGAATACGCTTATACGAATACCGGACTGCCCATCTACCTGTGTTGTAAATTGTTTGGTTGCTTTTAAAGGAACTTTGGCATTTCTGGGAATCAATACTTCCATCAAACCACCGGAAGTTTCTAATCCCAGACTTAATGGTGTGATATCCAGCAGCAACACCTCTTTATTATTTCCGGCAAGAATATCGGCCTGAATGGCGGCGCCTAATGCAACTACTTCATCAGGATTTACTGTGTCATTTACTTTCTTTCCAAAAAAATTGCTGACTTCTTTTTTTATCAATGGAACTCTCGTACTTCCTCCAACCATCACTACTTCCTGAATATCATCTTTATTTATACCGGAATCTTTTAACGCCTGCGCACAGGATTGTAAAGTACGGTTTACAAAAGGATTAATTAATTTTTCAAATGATTCTTTGGAAAGTTCCAGCATGATTTCATTACAAGTTTCCCTGTAAACATCATTGGCTGATAAAAATATTTTCGCTTCTTCTGCTTTCAATCGCAAAGCCTGCCTCAGGTCATCTTTAATAAGATGATGTTTCATCCAATACTGCACAATTGCCTGGTCCAGATCATCTCCACCCAGGTAAGTATCACCATTGGTAGATAATACTTCAAAAACTCCATTATTAATTTTTAGAATGGAAATATCAAAAGTTCCGCCACCCAGATCATACACGGCAATAATTTTTTCTTCATTTTTATCCAGACCAATACCATAGGCCAGGCTTGCCGCAGTTGGCTCATTGATGATGCGTAAAACATCAAGTCCTGCGAGTTTGCCGGCATCTCTTGTTGCCTGTCTTTGTGCATCATTAAAATAAGCAGGAACCGTTATCACTGCTTTTTGAACTGGTGTTTTTAAAATATGCTCGGCTCTTGATTTTAGTTCTTTCAGAATATAAGCAGAAAGATCAACAGGTGAATAAAACTTTTCACCTATCTGCACTTTCACCATTTCTTCCTTCTGTGATTCTATAATCTGGTAACTGAATTGTGAACGATGCTGCTGAATATCACCATAACTTTTTCCCATTAATCGCTTTGCGGAAAAAATAGTTCGCTCGGGTTCTGACATCAGATGTTGTTTAGCTGCATCACCTACCACAACATTACCTGCATGATCAAAATAAATTATGGATGGAACCAATGAACGGCTATCATGTTCTTTCAGTACAATGGCTTCCCTGGTTTCGGGGTGAATTACCGCAACAAGGCTATTGGTAGTTCCCAGATCAATGCCAACGATCATTTCCTCTTTCTGCAAACTTCCTGTTGCTATATTGATTCCAATCTTTGCCATACTTTATATTCTAACAACAAAGTTAAATAAAAAGGCTGCCTCATTGAGCAGCCTTAATTTATATGGATGTTTTGAATGCTATCTCATAAGATACATTTTTCCGTATCCTTTTTTAAAGTATTTATCTGTTGAAGAGTCACCGTCGTATTTGTCAAGTTTTTTACCGTTTAAATTGGTAATCACTCTATATAAATACACACCGTTGGCTAATTTTTGCCCGTACATATCAGTACCATCCCATTTATACTCGGTAATATTTCTTCCGATATGAATAGGTCCTAATTCATCTTTTTTAATATCTCTTACAATTTTTCCGGTAATGGTCATGATCTGAATCCTTAAATTCTGCGGCACCTCGCTTCCCGTAACCGTGAATACAAATGCGGTGGAGGTAGTAAAGGGATTCGGATAGTTCAGCAGATTTGATATCATTGGTTTGCTGATTACATTGAATAATATTCTATACTCAATATTTCCGGCTGTATTACCGGCAACATCTTTTCCTGTAACCATTAATTCGTATTCACCATCTTCTGATAAGAACGGATTGAAATCAATAGTGGCTGTGTTTTGACCTGTTGCTACATTAGCAGGATTGAATCGCATCGTATCTCCAAATGGAATTGTTCTGGTTATGCCATTATCTCCCGGATATTTTAATTTAACTGTCAATAAAGAAGTGTCTTTCAATTCTAAAAATCTGCTTTCATCTTTTAATTTTATTACGATGGCAGGTTTGGCAGAAACAATGTCTTTATTCAAAATATGCACACCATCAAAAGTTACATCCAGCAAAGGATTGTATCTATCTTCATTAACATAAAATTCCTTGAACATTACATTATTAAAATGGTATTGTTCCGGCTGATCATTATCCGGATTAAAATCCATCAATAAAGTATTTACACCCGGATATTGAGCCGTATTTAATTTATAATGAACGATCAATGTATCGCCTGCCACCAACGCCTTGCGTTTCGGAATTTCCATATCATGCCGAACATTATTTCTGTCAGTGATGGATAGTTTTGTTCTGATCAGGCTATCAAACGCCACAGGAGAAATATTTTTAAACGCTACTTTAAATTCATAATCTTCGCCTTGCTGTACCGTATCACGAATTTGTAAAACAAGGTTTGGTGCAATAGCACCTTCGGGAACGTACTGGGCATTTACTCGCAAATATCTTAATTGATTAGGCGTTGCATACGTAGGATCTGAATTGTACATTTTTAATTTCAGATATGGATACGTACGTGCATC
>JBKJSZ010000252.1:0-5098 GCA_046593675.1 Ferruginibacter sp. | reverse complement strand
AATTAAATAATTCCTTTGCCAATTTCTTACCATGGCCGTACACGTCATCCCTGAAGTGGAGCAGGCCCTCACTATCAACCCATGTGGTAAAATAAGAAATAAATACCGGCACTTGTTTATTCAGCGGCACATACTTTTCTGTTGAAGCATTCATTGCTTCGGTGATTGTTTCTGTTGTCCATTCTGGCTGAAAACGTAATAAATAAGCTGCAAGCTTTTGCGGTTCGGCCAGCCTGATACAGCCATGGCTGAAAGCCCTTTTTTCCTGACTGAACAACGACTTTGAAGGCGTATCATGAAAATAAATATTATAGCAGTTGGGAAAAATAAATTTCACTTTACCAAGTGCATTGTTGCCTCCCGGCCTTTGCCGAAAACCGTTACCGATCCGCTCCATATTCATTATTGAAAGATAATTCCCGTTTCTTCTTATGGCAGGAATAATTTCATTTCGTACAATGATTGCGGGCACATTCCAGTAAGGGCTAAAGACAACAAATTTCAATTGATCAGAAAAAATAACAGTGCTGTTCGCTGCTTTACCCACTACGATGTCTATGCTGAAGATCTTTTTCCCGCCTTCAAATACATGCAATCGGTATTCCGGTATGTTTACAACTATTATATTTGGTTCTTGATGTTGAGGCACCCATCTCATCCGTTCCAGATTTATAAGCATCTGCCTGATCCGTTCTTTAACGGGCACATTTAATTCTTTTATTAAAGCATAGCTGATAACGCCATCTTCCCTGAGGCCGAAACTTCTTTGCTTTAATTTTATAGCCGGTATTAATTCCTTATTATAAAAGAAAGTGGTATCTGTGCTTTCATTTTCCTCGGGAATTTGCAGGCGCTGCTTCACAGCTTTGATGATAAGTGCAGCATCTCCGGGCTTATACGTTTTTTGTTTATCGGCCGGTATTTCCTGCCAACCACCGGCCTTTTCAATAGCATGATAATGCCCCAACTCCTTTTTTAAACGTTGGTAATAAATATTCAGGGGTTCCCAGTCCTGCAATTGTTTTCCGTTACGGGAAAGGAAGGAATCCAACAATGCAACTTGATTAATTTTTTTTCTGGGAATATACCATTGCAATTGATTCGGATCAACTTTTCCTGCATAAGCATTCTTAGAATATTCAAAAAAATGTTTAGTCAATTGGAATTCTGTTATACGCTGTTTTTCCGGAGAAACAGCGACCAGAGTATCCCCGTTCATAAACATATCTATCTCCCGATGCAGGTGTTTGTATTTAAGCGCAGTGTCCCCGAAATCGTTAATGTAACTGTTATGCAGGCTCCAGAATGCCTGTGTATGTTCCGCCATTCCTGTCTCTGTAAACCATGCAAACTGATAATTCCTGCTTTTATAGAAATTGCGTATGAGATCCGCGGCTTTTGCATCAGTGCCATCATTTTTAAGAAAAGTTTCCAGTGTGCTGCTGTCTGTGAAAAGAGTAGAAAACGCTGTGGCCTTTGTTATCGTAGTATCACTCATTACTGGAGTAATAGTTTTTTGTTGTCCCCTGCAGCTTGTTACAAATAGTATAATAAATAATATTTGGAAATACTTTTTCATTAAATTAAAGAGGTGTATGATGCCGACTTTTCAAGTTCGCTAATAAAAAAATTTTAACCAGGGAAAGGATATCCAGGCATTATTATGTAATGTAATCTTTAAAATGGGTATGATGAACACCAAACTTAAAGAAGGTTATTGTGAGATTAAAATTATACACGTGTAATTGTCGTTAATCGGTTAATAATGGACATATTTTTGACACCTTATCAGAATACGTGGGGGATGGAAATATAAATAAATCATTCTGAAAGTCACGCCTTTAAAGCGTATGTTGGAGACTTCTATAACAGGCAGAATGCACCCATCCAATCTGAGCATCATATTTGTTCTCTTGATGCATATAATCACAGGTGAACTACAACTTCTGTCATTTCACCAATAAAAATTTAAACCTGAATAAAAATTATCATGGTAAAAAAAATTCTTGTCACAACAGACTTTTCTGAAAATTCTAAAGCAGGTTTGCATTTTGCCATACAATTAGCTTCGCAGAATAATTATGACCTAGTCTTTTTTCATACGCCCCATATTTTAATTCCTTCTGCATGGAATAATAATAAAATGGAAGATTACGAAAAAGAAGAGGTAAAAAAATTTGAGGATAAACTACTGGTCTTTGTTAAAGAGGTATATGAAAGTTTGAATATAACACCTCAGACAATTAATTGTGTGGTTAAAGATTCCGTTTTTCCGCAAAGTATTATCATGGAATATGCTGCTGAAAACAACTTCAGTTATATTTGCATCAGTACAAAAGGAGCCGGCCAAGCCGCAAGATTGCTCGGAACAAATACCGGTAATTTGATTAATCATTCTGATGTGCCTGTTATTGCCATACCGGATAATTACACAATAACTCCCGTTACAATCATCCTCTTAGCATCAGACCTGGTTGATTTTAAAAAAGAAATTTTACAGGCCGTTGCTTTTGCAGAACCTTTGGGTGCCTCAATTGAGCTATTGCACCTTACCTCTGCATTTGAGCATAATGCAGATTTAAAAGCAATTGAAGCGACCGTGAAAGCAGAGTCTGCCTATCCTATTCATTTTAATTTGATAAACAGGGATTCGAATACTTCTTTGGTTACAGATATGGAAACTGCAGTAAAGAATATGAAGCCTTCAATAATGATCATGTTTACAGAACAAAACAGAACGTGGTTTGAAAAAATATTTTTGTCAAGTAAATCAGCTGAATATTCTTTTAATGCCAAAGTACCTTTATTGGTTTTCAAGAAGACATAACTACTGCTAATTAATGGACATAACCTACCCTTATGATGACCTGCATGCTCAGGATGCATCGGAAGTTTTAAAAGCATTACAAACGAATGCGGTAACCGACCTCAACCAATCTGAAGCAAATAACCGTATAAAAAAATTCGGTGCCAATATTTTTGAAGCGCAAAAGCAAAGAGTATTTGGCTGATGCTTCTAGTCCAATTCAAAAGCCCCATTGTGTATTTGCTGGTATTCGGTGCTCTCACTCATACTTATTCTGGAATGCAAAATTATCAGGGAAAGAAAAATAAAAAAGATTTAAAATATGCCCTCGGATGATTCATGCATTTTGTAATCCCTTAACCAAATTCTTTCAATTATTCATTTGTATGAGGAATAAGATATTTATGTTATTCTGTATTGAAACAATAAAATGGGGAAAACGAAAAGATCAGATTTGAATTTAAAATTCTAACTTATAAATAATTGAATCATGGCAAAAAAAAATTTTCAGAAATAATACAAAGTGATATACCTGCATTAGTTGATTTTTTTGCAGAATGGTGCGGGCCCTGCAAAACAATGAAACCTGTTTTGGAAGAGCTGAAATGCAAGACCGGTGACAAGTTTGTTATATTAAAAATAGACATTGATAAAAGCCCGCAGGCGGCATCAACTTATAAGATACAAGGCGTACCTACTATTATCCTCTTCAAAAAGGTGAAATAAAATGGCGTCAAGCGGGTGCCGTTTCTTTACATGATCTTGCCAGGATTGTACAGCAACATACTGCGTGAATTAATTGCTTATAACAAATTAACTAAAACTGAATATTTAAAAAGTCGATGAATGTTTTCCGGGGAAAAAATAAAAATAATGATCTGTTTCAATTACTTCCGCAGGCAATTGCGGGATTAAAGAAAACTATTATTGATCCTTTATTAGGTGATAATATTATGGATAAGTATGTGAATGAACAGCCACCGTTGAGGTCTGAAATATTCACCAAAGAAAAACTTGAAGCGCATGCCGTGACTATTGCCAAAAGGCATGAACTGGTCTCAGAAAAAACGGAAGAACGGTTACTCAAGCGTCTGGCAGAAAATGAGAATATACTATTGGAGGTATATGCGCTGTTGTCTGAAACTTTAAAACAAAAGAATCGCATTTCTCCTGCTGCAGAATGGTTGCTTGATAATTTTTATTTAATTGAAGAACAGATCTACACCGGCAAAAAGCATTTGCCTAAAGGGTACAGCAAAGCATTGCCGCGACTGCTAAAAGGAGAATCGGCACATCTGCCGCGTGTGTATGACATGGCAGTAGAAATTATTTCACATAGCGATGGACATGTTGATAATATAAATCTTACCGGTTTTGTAAAAGCATATCAAACGGTTAGCTACTTAAAACTAGGCGAACTGTGGGCTATACCGATCATGCTCAGGCTGGCATTAATAGAAAATTTAAGAAGACTGTCTGTTCTCATTGCAGAAGAAATAACAAATAAAGCTTTGGCTGATCGATGGGCAGATGAAATGATAGAAATTGTAGAAACAGATCCGAAGAATTTGGTGTTGGTTATTGCAGATATGTCAAGGTCAGCGCCGCCAATGGTAAGCACATTCGTGGCAGAGCTTCACAGGAGATTGCAAGAAAAAGGTAATTCTCTTTTGCTTGCACTCAGCTGGATAGAACAAAGACTTTCTGAAATGGGATTATCCAGCAATGAAATGATACGGCTTGATAACCGCAACCAGGCAGCTACACAAGTATCTGTAAGCAACTGCATCAGCAGCTTTCGTTTTTTAAGTACGGCTAACTGGAAAGTCTTTATAGAAGAAATGGGAATTGTAGAAGCCATCCTTCGGCAGGATATAAATGGTGTTTACGGTAAAATGGATTTTCAAACCCGTGACAGTTACAGACATGTCGTTGAAAAAATTGCAAAGTGCAGTAAATTGTCTGAACACGCTGTAACGGAAATGGTAATTAATGCTGCAAAATCTGCGAATCTTGATGAGGAAAATACAAAACTGTCGCATGTTGGTTATTACCTTACGGGCAAGGGTTATCGGGCTACTGTAAAAGCAGCTTATGCCCGTAATACAGTTTCTGAAAAATGCAGAACAACTGTTGCAAAAACACCGTTACTTGTTTATCTCGGCAGCATTTGGATACTCAGCATTCTTTTTTGCTGGCTATTAATTGCAGAGACTTTAACGGAAACGCTTCCTGTGGGAATTTTTATAGCGGTATGCGTTATATCATTCATTACTACCACACGGCTGGCTG
>JBKJSZ010000167.1:0-3962 GCA_046593675.1 Ferruginibacter sp. | reverse complement strand
CATTAAATCCATCGGGTAGGAATGAAGCTATTAAAGGCCGTTTACAAAACAGCCGGAAAATTGCTTCTATAGAAAAAGAATTATCAACATTATCAGGTTTACCGGAGAAATTTTTCATCCCTAAAATTAAAAATATAGAGCATCACCGAAGCCATCTTGCATCCGCTTTCTTTGCATCTCCGTTTGATGAAGCTGCCTGTTTATCTATTGACGGTTCCGGTGATTTTTCAACCACTATGATAGGAGTTGGAAAGGGAAACGATATTACCATCTTTGATTCCATTGATTTCCCACATTCCATTGGTCTTTTTTATACAGCCTTTACGCAGTTATTGGGTTTTCCACATTATGGTGACGAATATAAAGTGATGGGCATGGCGCCTTACGGTAAACCATTATATCTTGAAAAATTAAATGATGTTGTACAACTTAACGATGACGGATTATTCAAATTAAATTTAAAATATTTTAGAAAAGGAACTGCAGGAATTATTTCTTATGGTGCAGATAATATACCGGTTGTTGCAGACCTCTTCAGTAAACATATGCTTGCTGTATTTGGCAATCAACGCCTGGCAAATGAACCACTCAACCAATACCACAAAGACCTCGCTTCTTCTGTTCAATCTATGACGGAAAAAGTAATCTTTCATTTATTGAATCACCTGCATAAAAAAACAGGTCTTACCAATGTGTGTATTGCCGGAGGTGTTGCCCAAAACAGTGTGGCTAATGGTAAGATCACAAACAAAACACCTTTTAAAAATGTATATATTCCTTCTGCTGGTCATGATGCAGGTATTTCCATGGGCGCCGCTTTATTTGTACAACACCAGCTTTTGAAAACACCGCGTCAACCTGCCATTTATTCTGCATACACGGGCAGCAAATACGATAATGAAACAATCAAAAAAATTCTAAAAGAACAGCATATTGCATTCACCGAAGTTTCAGATGAAGAATTGTATGATCAAGTAACAGAATGCCTGATTGGTGGAGGTGTGGTAGGTTGGATGAACGGACGTGCAGAATTTGGTCCGCGAGCCTTAGGTGGCAGATCAATACTAGCCGATCCAAGAAGAACAGACGCAAAAGAAATTTTAAATTTGAAAATAAAAAGAAGGGAAAGTTTCCGGCCTTTTGCCCCTTCCATTTTAAAAGAATATGTGGGTGATTTTTTTGAAACAGACGAACCGGTTCCTTTTATGGAAAAAGTATTTATCATAAAAAAAGAAAAAAGGGATCTGTTGCCTGCGGTGACACACACCGATGGAACGGGAAGATTACAAAGTGTTGACAAAAACGTTTCTCCAAAATATTATGCGCTTATAGATACCTTCCGCCGTAAAACCGGCATACCCGTTTTACTGAATACTTCTTTCAACGAAAACGAGCCTATCGTAAACTCCCCCCAAGAAGCACTCGCTTGTTTCCTCCGCACAAATATGGATATGCTTGCAATGGAAAATATTATTATAAAAAGAAATTAATCGCAAATACAATTTAATATTGCAGAACAATGGAAACTGTATGAAAGTTACTTTGGTAACCGCCACATTTAACTCTGAACAATATTTAGAAGATAGCATTCAATCAATTCTATCCCAGACCTATAAAAATATTGAACATATTATAGTTGATGGTAAATCATCTGATGGTACATTAGCTATTATAAAAAAATATGAATCCCATATTGATAAATGGATTTCGGAAACGGATAGAGGAATGTATGATGCGTTAAATAAAGGAATGCAAATGGCAACCGGTGATATTATCGGTTTGGTGCACAGCAATGATATTCTTGCGTCGAATGATGTGATAGAATCCATTGTGAAAACTTTTGAAACTAAAGATGTAGATACAATTTATGGTGATCTTGAATATGTAGATCCCGAAGATTTAAATAAAATTTACCGGCTCTGGAAAGGTAAACCGTACAAACGAAGTTTATTTCATTCCGGCTGGATGCCTGCTCATCCTACTTTTTATATTAAGAAAGAATGTTTTGAAAAATATGGTGGCTATTTAAATCACTTTTACTCTGCGGCAGATTATGAGTTTATGGCAAGATTACTGTATAAATATAAATTGAAATCATTCTATATTCCGAAACTGATCATTAAAATGCGCAGGGGAGGACAAAGCAATAGTAATTTAAAAATGCGATTAAGGGCAAACAGGAGAGACTATCTTGCGATGAGAAAAAATAATATCCCATTTCCATTCTTTGTGTCTATTCTGAAGCCATTAAGTAAACTGCATCAGTACACAAGAAAATATTAATGCTCAATTTTTTTAGAAATAAGAAAGCAGAGGAAAAGGAATTTTATTTTCCTATAACAACCGATATTCATTCTCATATTCTTCCGGGACTTGATGATGGTTCTCCCGATGTGGATACTTCTGTTTTATTGATAGAAGGACTGATGCGTATGGGTATTAAAAAATCTATCGCCACGCCACATATTATCGGTGACATCTACAGGAATACGCACGAAACCATTCATAATTCCCTCAACATTTTAATAAACGAATTAAAAAAAAGAGAGATTGATTTTGAAATTTCCGCAGCGGCAGAATATATGTTAGATGCTTATTTTTATGACCTGCTGGATAACAAAATAAAATTGCTTACGCTGAAAGATAACCTGATACTTACAGAATTTTCATATTCTACACGTCCCCAACATATAGAAAAAATGTCTTTCCAGATTTTTACTGAAGGCTATCAGCCTATATTAGCACATCCGGAACGATACGGTTATTTTCATAATGATTTTGAAATATATCAGCGATTAAAAGACCTTGGTTTTTTACTGCAGGTAAATTTATTATCTCTTACCGGTTATTATGGTAAAGATGTAGCGAAGGCAGCCATTTACATCCTTAATAATGAACTCGCCTCATTCATTGCCACAGACCTTCATCATGAAAGGCATCTCGCCGCGTTACATGACATCGGCTTAAATACAGTATTCAAAAAATTGCTTTCCCAACAGCAATGGAATACGCTATTTTAAATTTCCCAATCTGTAATCTGATTTTCCAGCACCGGCTGATACATAGCTGATACTTTTATATAATTATCAGTGTAACCTTCCATCATGCCGTTTTTATTTTTACTTTCAAACAGCACTTTCCGGGTTTCGCCAATATGCTTCCGGGTAAAATCCTGCATTTTACGGTAACTCAGCGTGCGCATAATTTTTGTACGTGCCTGCCGCACAGCAATTGGAATAATATCAGGAAGGTTTATGGCGTAAGTATCCTGCCTTTCTGAATAAGTAAAAACGTGAAAATAAGAAAGGTCATTCTCCAAAAGAAATCGCAAAGTTTCCTGGAAATCTTCATCCGTTTCACCGGGAAATCCCGTGATCACATCAACCCCGATACAAGCATGAGGCATTAAATTTTTAATCATTTGAACTTTATCTGCATATAGTTCTTTTTTATAACGTCTGCGCATTAGCGCTAAAACCTTATTACTCCCACTTTGTAATGGAATATGAAAATGCGGCATGAATTTTTTACTGACGCTTACAAACTGAATAATCTCATCGGTCAGCAAATTAGGCTCTATCGAAGAGATCCTGTAACGATGTATAGCATTTACTTTATCCAATGCCTGAATCAGTTCATAAAAAGTTTCTTCTTTATGTTTTCCTCCTTCTCTTCCTTTTCCAAAATCTCCTAAGTTAATCCCAGTAAGAATGATTTCCTTCGCACCGTTTTCTCCCAGCTCAGTAGCCTTTTTTACAACATTCGCGATAGTGTCACTTCTGCTTTTACCTCTTGCCAAAGGAATGGTACAAAAGCTACAGGTATAATCACAGCCATCCTGTACTTTTAAAAATACCCTGGTGCGGTCATTAAGAGAGTGGGAGGCAGTAAATTCATTCACATCTTCAATATCGCAGCTGCAGATCTTTGCACTATCACCCTTAGTTATCTCTTTTAAATGG
>JBKJSZ010000293.1:0-3973 GCA_046593675.1 Ferruginibacter sp. | reverse complement strand
ATCACTGCAATATTTTACTTCATTCCAGATTTTTATCCATTTTTTCCGCCAGCTAAAAGGTCTGTTACAAACCGGACAAATTTTTTGAGGAAGGTTTTCTTTTTTAATTTGTTTCATCGGCTTAACACAAAGGATGGAAGATTGGCAAAAGCTCCAAATTATATTTTTTAAAATGTATCAATATATATTCACCTTTCATCGTTTCGAAATTTTATTCATACTGATCGTCTTTTGCAAGGTGCATTTGAATCTGGTCATATCAGCAGTTCTTTTATGAAGGTGTTTAGAGCTCACGCCGCTGTTCACTCTTTTTCTCCATAAATTAAAACTACTTCTTTTTAATTCTTTCCGCATTATTGCGATGACTTGACTTTCTGTAATTCCAAACTGAAACAGTATAGCTTCGAAGGGAGTTCTGTCTTCCCAGGCCATTTCTATAATTCTGTCTAATTCTTCAGCGCTCATAAACTCATTACAATCAAGGCCTTTTATTGTTTACAGGACAGTTATTTATTATTGGTCTGACTTTTGCCTAACTACTGTTATGAGAGCCGAATTAAATAAATCCATGCACATCCGTTATATCCATTTATGGACATTGATGTTTTTTATTGTTACACTCGTTTTTTTGGTAGCGTAATAAATTATTTTAATACTTTTATTTTACAATTGAATGAAGTATTAATTTAAAAATCCAAAAATTCATTTATACTTACTTTTTCTCAAAGTTTTTTTGTTAAAACAATTTAGGTTTTAAATTGTTTGTGCATATATGTCAGTTTATTTAATCGTAGGCGCTTCTTCCGGTATTGGAAAGCAATTAGCGCAGCAATTGGTTCTTACAGGAAATTCTGTTATAGGTACATACCATAATCATTTTATGGAAAGTGCAGATCCGGCTATTGAGTACCATCACCTTAATGTTTTAGAAGATGAATTTGATATATCTTTTGTTCCTGAATCAATAGCAGGTGTGGCGTATTGCCCGGGAAGTATTAATTTAAAACCATTTTCAAGAATAAAGCCGGAGGATTTTCTACAGGATTTTAAACTACAGGTGACTGGGGCTATTAAAGTTTTACAAAAGGTTATGCCTTCACTCAAACAAAATGGTAAAGGATCTATTGTATTATTTTCCACTGTTGCAGTGCAGTTAGGATTACCTTTTCATTCTCAGGTGGCCGCTTCCAAAGGAGCTATTGAAGGATTGACCAGGTCTCTGGCTGCAGAATATTCTCCCACTGTAAGAATAAATTGTATTGCACCATCTTTAACCGACACGCCACTTGCCGCATCTTTATTAGGGAATGATGAAAAAAGGGAAGCCAATGCCCAAAGGCATCCTTTAAAAAAGATTGGTACCGTACAAGACATTGCTAACATGGCAGAATTTTTATTGAGTGAAAAAAGCAGTTGGATAACCGGTCAAATTTTTTCTGTGGATGGTGGAATGGGTTCATTGAAAGTATGAAACGTCCCTGGAATATAATTGATTCGCCGGTGTACAGCCTTGCCACGTATGATGACACTTCTGTAAATATGAATATTTGTACGTATGTTACTGCAGTAAGCATGCAACCCAAATTATATGCAATAGCTGTGTATAAAGGCACTAAAACATTATCTAATTTAAAGTCAGCTTCAAAAGCAATTTTACAGATTTTACATCCCAAACAGATTTCCCTTGTAAAACTACTTGGCAAAAAGTCGGGATTTAAATTCCATAAAGAAATTTATTTAGAAAAAAAAGATCTGTTGCAAATTTGGAATAATTGTAAAGTTCTTCATGGATGTTCTGCTCTAATGCTTTTAAAGAAAATATCATCTGAAGTTACCGGCGATCATGAGCTTTTCATCTTTGAAGCCATCCGATATAAAACCTATTCTGAAAATGTATTACAGTTTCAACAACTGGTAGAACAAAAAATTATTCTCTGATTCCAAACTATGAGTGTATAATTGAATTTTCATTGTACATTTCAGTAATGAAATCATTATTTACTTTCCTTTTATCTTTTTTGATTTTCAACTTTTGTGATGCTCAGATTGTAGAGAAGCCTCATGTGTCAATGGAAGATTCTGTTGAAAAAATATTTTCCATTGTGGAAAAAGAAGCCGAATATCCCGGAGGATTTGATGCATGGAAAAAATATCTTTCCAAAAAATTAAAATCAGATATAGCTGTAAAAAACGATGCGCCTTCCGGATTTTACAGAGTAATGATCAGGTTTGTTGTAAATAAAGATGGGAGCATATCGGATGTAAAAGCCATTTCCAAATGTGGCTATGGTATGGAAGAAGAAGCCATACGAGTGATTAAGTCTGGGTCAAAATGGATTGCGGCCGAACAGAATGGTAAAAAAGTGAATGCCTATCACCATCAGCCTATTACCTTTGTGGTAGCCAAATAGATCCATCTTTTATCAACAGAATCTTTTGATATGAAAAAGATTATTACTGTTTATTTTTTTTTGGTAAGTATTTTATCCTGCAATCAGCGGGCTCACAAGAATAATGATCATGCAGATTCTGCGGATATTTTTATTTCAGATTCTACTCATTCTAAAATAGACCAGCAATATTATTGGGAAGTATCTTATGATTTGAAAAGGGGAATGCGTTTCATAAAAACGTTTCCCATACCTGCTGATTCACTGAATATACATTTGATCATGGCTAAACTAAATTTTAATTATCCGAAAGTTAAAGTTGAATTTCTGAAACAGTCTTATGATACATTATTTCTTAAGATCAGGGATGCAACTTTTCTCACACATCAAATGGGTTCCTCCGGTGCACAGGCTTATCTTGGAGAATTAACCTATAATCTTACAGAAATACCAGATATTCATTTTATCGATCTTCAGTTTAAAGAAGGAGATCATGCAAACCCGGGAATTTTTTCTCGTACAGACTTTAATCATTTCGAAAATTAAAAATTACTTTGGATAACCGTGTAAGCAACTTTTTTAAAATACATAAAAATGAACTGGCACTTTCAGCAGGCATTATACTTTCTTTATGTTTTTATTTCGGCAATCCTCTATCGTTAGATCATAAAGCCAATCAGGTATTATCTGTTTCCGTATTAATGATTAGCTGGTGGGTTCTGGAAGCATTACCTCTGGCAGTAGTAGCTTTAGTGCCGGTTGTTTTATTTCCATTGTTTAACATTGCTCCTTTAAAAACGGTTTGTAACAGTTATGCTGATTCTATAATTTTTCTTTTTATGGGTGGATTCTTTTTGGGAATTGCTATTGAAAAATGGAACCTGCATAGAAGAATTGCTTTAGGCATTATTAATTTTACCGGTACAAATGGAAACCGAATTATTTTAGGTTTTATTTTATCTACAGGTTTTTTGAGTTTGTGGTTAAGTAATACTGCCACCACCATGATGATGTTTCCAATTGCTATGTCTGTAATTCATGTGATCGGAAAAAACATAGGCCCTGAAGGAAATATGAAAAATTTTTCATTAGTGATGATGTTATCCATTGCCTATGCATCCAATTTTGCCCTGGGAACCATCATTGGTACACCGCCAAATGTTGCCTATGTAAATTATATACAGGATAAATTTAATTATACAATTGGCTTTACAGATTGGATGATCGTTTTTATGCCGCTTACCGTTCTATTATTGTTTGTGTTGTATTGGGTAATGGTAAAAATATTATATCCGAATAAAATTAAACACAGCGAAGAAGGTAAAATATTTATTAAAACAGAATTGCAAAAATTAGGAAAACTCTCCACTCCGGAAATCCGTGTATTAATCATCTTTATTGGAACCGTTTTTTTATGGATCACAAAAGATATCATCAACAGTTTTCAAAAATCAATTGTACTTGATGATTCTATTATTGCCATGATAGGTGCTGTCACTTTATTTATGATTCCTACAGGTGAAAATGAAGATGAGAAAGTTGAAAAAAGACGTTTATTGGTTTGGGAAGATACTACCAAAATG
>JBKJSZ010000269.1:0-4183 GCA_046593675.1 Ferruginibacter sp. | reverse complement strand
AAAATTTGCCCGGCCCGCGTGGCTTATCCACGCCTTTAGGATTAAATAGTATTGCCGGCCCATGGGTGGAAAGTATTCAATTAAGTAAGGGAACAGGTTCGGTTGTAAATGGATATGAAAGTATTGCAGGGCAAATAAATGTAGAACTAAAAAAACCGGGAGAAAAAAATGAACTCCTTGTAAACGGTTATATAAACAGTCAGGGTAAAACAGATTTCAATGTAAATATTACAAAGTGGCTGAATAAGAAATGGGCCACCACTTTATTATTACATGATGATTTTCAGTATAACAAAACAGATATGAATAAAGACGGTTTCCGGGACATGACAACAGGCAATGTTTTCAGTGCGGTTAATAGATGGGAATATAATCATAATGGATTTGCAACAGAGTTTGGTGGAAAGATCTGGACAGATGATCGTGTAGGCGGAGAACTGGCTTTTAAACCTTCACAAAAATTCACAACAGAACATTATGGAATTGGATTTAAAACAAAACGGTTGGAAGCTTTTGTAAAAGCCGGGTACATTTTTCCTGAAAAAAAATATAAAAGTGTAGGATTGCAATTGTCGGCATTCCGCCATACATCAGATACATATTTAGGCTTAATAAATTATAATGGATTTCAAAATAATTTTTATGCTAATCTTATTTTTCAGAATATTATTGGGAATACGGCACATAAATTCAGAACAGGTTTGAACTTTACCTCAGATCGTTACAGTGAAAATTTTGCATTACAGAAATATAAAAGAAAAGAACAGGTGAGTGGTGCATTTTTCGAATACACATATGGACTTAATAAATTAACGGTGGTAACAGGAATGCGTGCGGATTATAATAATTTATTCGGATGGTTCTATACACCTCGTATCAATGCAAGATATAGTCCTTTTAAAAATACAACTATCAGATTAAGCGCAGGACGAGGTCAAAGAACCTCGAATATTTTTGCGGAAAATATAGGCAGTTTTGTTAGTGGACGTCAGCTTTCCATTATTCCATCCGCTAACGGCAAAGCCTATACGTTGAATCCTGAAGTGGCGTGGAATAAAGGAATGACACTAGATCAGAAATTTAAGCTTTTTAAAAAAGAAGCATCTTTCAGTATTGATTATTTCAGAAATGATTTTACAGATCAGGTTGTGGTAGATATGGAACAACCCGGCGCTATCCGATTTTACAATCTTAAAGGAAAATCTTATTCAAACAGTTTTCAAACTGAATTAAATTTTGTTCCTGTAAAAAATATAGAAACGCGGGTTGCTTATCGTTTATTTGATGTAAAAACTAATTACAGCAATGAAAGGAAACAACGTCCGTTAACCGCAAGAAACAGGGCTTTTATCAACGCGGCGTATTCACGCAAAAACTGGAAATTTGATATGACGTTTAGTTATACAGGAACAAAAAGAATTCCTTCTGTTTTACATCCCGCAGGCCATTCATTTCCTACATCATCGCCTGATTACGGAATGTTGCTCGCCCAGTTGAGTCATACTTTTGGAAAAAATAAAAATTTTGAGATTTATGTTGGTGGCGAGAATCTGACAAATTTTATTCAGAGGGAATCCATCATAGGAGCAGATCAGCCTTTCTCCAGTGTATTCGATGCATCCATGGTGTGGGGACCCATCAATGGAAGATTAATTTATACCGGTTTCCGTTACACCTTAAAATAATACGTTTTAAGAACATATTTTGTCTCTGAAAACGCCTGAAAACAGCTACTTTTGCACCTTTATCATTATAGAAGGAACATGAAGAATATCCGGAATTTTTGCATCATTGCACACATTGATCACGGTAAAAGTACATTGGCAGACAGGCTACTGGAACATACTAAAACGATCAGTTCCCGGGATATGCAGGCACAGGTGCTGGATGATATGGATCTGGAGCGGGAGAAAGGCATTACCATTAAAAGTCACGCCATACAAATAAACTATCCTTTTAAAGGAGAAGAATATATTTTAAACTTAATTGATACGCCAGGCCATGTGGATTTCAGTTATGAAGTCAGCCGTGCATTAGCTGCCTGCGAAGGAGCGTTATTGTTAGTGGACGCTTCACAGGGAATTCAGGCGCAAACGATCAGTAATCTGTACCTCGCTATAGAAAATAACCTGGAGATCATTCCTATTATCAATAAGATTGATATGGAAGGTGCCATGATACCTGAAGTGAAAGATCAGATCATTGAATTGATCGGCTGCAAAGAAGAAGATATTTTACTGGCAAGCGGAAAAAGCGGAATCGGTATTGAAGAAATTTTATCTGGAATTATAGAAAGAATTCCGGCGCCTACAGGAGATACCGAAGCGCCGCTTCAGGCTCTCATTTTTGATAGTGTGTACAATTCTTTCCGCGGCATAATTGTATATTTTAGAATCTTCAATGGCGTTTTGCGTAAGAATGATCTGATCCGTTTTTTTAATACCGGAGCCGAATATGGTGCGGATGAAGTAGGAATATTGAAATTTGGAATGGAAGCGAAAAATGAAGTACGTGCCGGAGATGTGGGATATGTAATTACAGGAATTAAAAATGCAAAAGAAATAAAAGTGGGTGATACCATCACCACGGTGGCAAATCCATGCAAAGAATATATTCGTGGTTTTGAAGATGTAAAGCCAATGGTATTTGCTGGAATTTTTCCGGTTAATACGGATGAATTTGAAGAATTACGCGATTGCATGGATAAACTTCAATTGAATGATGCGTCACTAACATTTGAATTAGAAACATCACAGGCTTTGGGTTTTGGTTTCCGCTGCGGATTTTTAGGAATGCTTCACATGGAAATCATCCAGGAAAGGCTTGAGCGGGAATTCAATCAAACTGTTATAACTACTGTTCCAAACGTAAGTTTTATTGCCACTTCTTCTAAAGGCGAGATCATACGCGTAAATAATCCTACAGAGATGCCGGATCCTACGAGAATGGAAAAGATAGAAGAGCCATTTATACGGGCTCAAATGATCAGTAAACCTGAATACATCGGCAATATCATGACGTTGTGTATTCAAAAGCGTGGCGTACTTATAAACCAGGGATATTTAACGCCAACAAGAGTGGAGTTAACTTTTGATATGCCTCTCACAGAAATCGTATTTGATTTTTATGATAAATTAAAAAGTATGACGCGTGGTTATGCATCTTTTGATTATCATCCGATAGAATACCGGGATAGTGATATTGTAAAAATGGATATCCTTTTAAATGGTGAGAAAGTGGATGCTTTAAGTGCGTTGATACATCGGGCCCGTGCACATGAATTTGGCAGGAAACTGTGTGAAAAACTAAAAGAACTTTTACCCAAACAACAATTTCAGATCGCTATACAGGCAGCTATTGGCGCTAAGATCGTAGCAAGAGAAAACATCAGTGCTATGCGTAAAGATGTTACTGCTAAATGTTATGGTGGCGATATCAGCCGTAAACGTAAACTACTGGAAAAACAGAAAGAAGGTAAAAAGCGGATGCGTCAAATCGGTAACGTTGAAGTGCCACAGGAGGCATTCCTCGCCGTGCTCAGGCTCGATGATTGATCCATCAATTTTTCTTAAGCTTTTTTATTTTTTTTGGTGCTTCCGGTTTTGCATCTTCAGGTTCATAACCTGCTAACTGGGTTTCATCAACATTACCTTCTGCATCACGTAAAGGTTTTGGCATGGGCGTATTTCCCTCAGCAGTAACTTCTGTAAATATTTTACTAACGTAATTCCACTGTCCGTTCTGCCATTTAAATCCTTCGTAATCACCATCTCCGATTAATGTGTATTTCTTATTCGGTTCGTTAATTTCTGACACCAGGTGTTCCATAACTATCATGTCCAGATCTGCATCATACGTTAACCGAGGGCTGGCATCTTTTTTAAATTCCATTATGTAACGGGCCGTAATTTTCGCTTTTAAATTATTATCCGGTACCTGAAAATTCTTTCCGCCAAACCATGGCTTACCATCTTTGAATTCTAATACTTCCACAAATTTTTTTGTACTGCGAAAATCATTTTCATCATAGCCTAATAAGAAATATATTTTTTTATCTTCCTTTTGCTTCATGATTATTTTGTAATACACTGCACCCATCCAACCTTTATTATCTCCGGAACTATCATACTGATTTTCTATTATGGAAGATTTATCTATCAATGGAAAAAGTTTTAATGATCCA
>JBKJSZ010000040.1:0-3767 GCA_046593675.1 Ferruginibacter sp. | reverse complement strand
GGCTCTGATAACATTTTTTTTAATGCGTGATGTTTTAACAGAATTGGCTAAACGTACAAAAGCAGAAGATCAATTAAATAAAACAATTTTAGAATTAGAATTAAAAAATAAGGACCTGGTATCCACAACCCATTTTATTCAGGAAAACGAAAAAAGAATAGTGAGTATAATGGATGCTTTGATTAAAACTACCCAATTAGATTTTTCAGAAAAAATAACCATAAGCGATAGAGGGGATGAACTCGATGCTATTGCGGTTGGTTTAAATACTATGTCGGAAGAACTTGAATTTCATTTACACCAATTGAAAGAAAGCGAAGAAAAACTTAATGATGCACAACATCTGGCCAAAATTGGAAATTGGGAAATGGATTTTGCTACATACAAAGTGTATTGGTCTAATGAAATGTTTCATATTTACGGTTATGGAGAGGAAAGGTTTGAAGTTAATTTTGAAAAAGCGATGGAACGCATGTTGCCGGAAGATATAGAACGCACCAGATTTAGAATGAAAAACCATATAAATGAAGCGGAACAACTTTATAAAATCAATGGAATTCTGGAATTTGAAAATACCCCATCCACTTTTGCCATTGTATTACCTGATAATTCCAGAAAAGTTGTACAGGGAAAAGGTAAAATAATATTAAATAAGAATGGCCAGGTTTCAAAGATGGTGGGCACTGTGCAGGATATTGATGAATCATACAAGGCCGAACAAAAATTAAAAAAATACAATGTTGAATTAGAATTAAAAAATAGAGAGATAGAACAATTTGCGTATGCTGCTTCTCACGATTTACAAGAACCACTGAGAAGTATTTCAAATTTTTCAAAATTATTAACCGAAAAACTGGAGGAATTGGGTGACCGTGACATGATTGAATATATGCATAAAATCAGCGGAGGTGCCGAACGTATGTCTAACCTCATATTTGATCTACTTGAATATTCCAGGGTAGGAAAAGATCTGGATATGCGAAAAACAGATTGCAATCAATTGTTGCAGGAGATTTCAAATGACCTCGTAGCCCTCATTGAAGAAAGCGGGGCAGTAATTTTAATGGAAAATCTCCCGGTTCTAAGATGCTACGATTTGAAATCAGTTTTTCAAAATCTTATTATTAATGCCATCAAATTCAAAAAGAAAGATATTCCGCCCGTTGTAAAAATTTCTGCCAAGGATACCGGAAAGGATTTTCTTTTCAGTATCGAAGACAATGGAATTGGTATTGAAAAAGAATATTATCACAAAATATTTATCATTTTTCAACGACTTCACCTCCGGACAGAATATGCAGGTACGGGGATAGGACTTTCACTCATCAAAAAAATTATTGAAATGCATGGAGGAAAAATATGGGTGGAATCAGAATTCGGCAAAGGCAGCACGTTTTATTTTACCATACCCAAATTTTAAATATAGTCATTATGAAAAAAAAACTAAATAGCATTTTATTGGTTGATGATGACCCGGATGATAATTACTATCATGAGATCATTATTAATAAAATGAACATTGTTAACCACATTGATATTGTTGTAAATGGAATTGAAGCGCTGGCTTATCTAAAAAAGGAAAATCATATTCCCCCGGAAATTATATTTTTAGATTTGAACATGCCTAAAATGAATGGTTGGGAATTTTTAGACCAATATAAAAAATTGGAATTAGCACAAAAAGCAAAAGTGCTTATTATCATTTTAACCACATCAGCCAATCCCGATGATATTAAAAAGGCTAAAGAAATAGAAGATGTAACAGGCTTTCGTACAAAACCGTTGAGCAAAGAATTTTTACATGAAATTTTAGAACAACATTTTCAGGATCATTTATAAAAATATTTTGGGAAAGAGATCATTGTTTTAAAAGAATATTTAAAAAAGATCCCCACCACTTCTGATGAGGATCTAAAACTTAACACGAATCCTTAAAAACCTACAACTCATTCAAACGGTTTGTGATTCCGTTTAGGAAAACATCTATTTCGGCAATGTTGTTGTCGGTACAACCAATGTCAAATTCTGTTTCCAACACAGCAATCACACCATGGCTGTTTTTACGTTGTTCCAAAACTGCCTTCCTGTACTGAAGCCCTAACAGTTTCACCTTTTCTTTTACTTTAACCTCTCCATCGGGTATGGAGGCGATAATAGATTCGGAAATGGTGATCTGTCCTGCCAAGGTCTGAAGATCCGCATCAATTTCCTGAACGTTTCCAGAAGACGTAGCACGACTACGAACCAGAGATAACTTTCGGAATTCTAATGATGCTTTTTGTTCTGTTGCAATGGCTAATAGCCCATTGCAATCTTCTTTACTTAAAAGAGAAGTAAAAGTGTACTGCATAACATTTGTTTTAAAATTCTCAAGCAAAATCGCTTGTACCTAATAGATTAAACTTGACAAAAAATGTTTAATTATAAAAATCCGTTTAACAATTATTTAAACATTTATGAAACTCCGGAGAAAATAAAATAGAAAATATAATTTGTATCCGGTAATTTAGTATCCGACTAACCAGATACAGTATTGACAGATACTGAATTTGTATCCAGGCAAAAGAAAAATTTAAACCAGATACTGAAATGATTACTGAAATAAGAGATAAAACCGGGCTAAGTCAATCTCAGCTTGCTTTATACCTAGGCGTTTCCAGGGGTATGGTAAACCTTGTGGAGCGTGGAGAACGCGAATTAAGCGGTGAAGCAGCCAATAAACTCTCGTTTTTATACCTGCAGCTTATTCAAAATGAACAGAAAGCAAATAAGGTGAATACTAAGGAAAAGCCCCTTCCTTCAGAAAAATGGAAAAGCCAACAGACCACTTTTCATAATAATAGAATACTTGAGTATGAATATAAAGCGGCTGTTCTAAAGCGTAAAATTTCTAAGATGTTCAACGACTTTTCTAAAACAAACATCCGCTTGAACCTCTTGAATAACGCAGGAGATAATGCACGTAAGCAGATAAAAAAAAATAATACAGATGGTTTATGGTTTGATACTTTACATTCTTTAGCAACATCTGAATTAGACAAAATTAGTGTGGATACGCAACATGGCTTAGAAATTGAAATGAATTTAATGTTAGGATATGCAGATGTCCATAGAAGTATTATAAAGAAGTTGGGAGAAATTTATTAGAAACATAAGCATTTTGGGCAATCTTTCTGCAACTTTTAAATAATGCTATTGTTAAGAGGTAGAATAATCCCCATTCTTTTAACTGATGACCTTTCAATTACCTTTTTTTATTTTATAAGTAGCTGACCTTTAAACGGAAATTTATTACTGATGTTTTATAGTTAAATTGTACAACCTATGCTGAAAAAATTTGACGAAACCGAGCGCCTAAAAGAGGTGAACTCATATAAAATAGAAGATACACTCTCTGAAAAAGATTATGACGATATTGCCTTTCTTGCATCTACTATATGCGGTACACCCATTGCGCTCGTAACCCTGATGTATGAAGACAGGCAATGGTTTAAAGCTACCGTAGGCACCGATTTAAAAGAAAATAAAAGGGAACTCTCCTTTTGTACGCACGCAATTGCAGGTGAGGATGATGTGATGATGGTGGAAAATGCAAAGGAAGATGTGAGGTTTATGAACAACCCTTTTGTGAAGGATGGTCCACAATTGGTTTTTTATGCAGGAGCCCCAATCGTAAATAAAAACGGTTATAGCATTGGTACCGTATGTGTGTATGATGTAATAAAAAAGTCATTGACTAATGAACAGAAAAAAGGGTTGAAAATTTT
>JBKJSZ010000275.1:0-6511 GCA_046593675.1 Ferruginibacter sp. | reverse complement strand
GTGGGTTGCATATTCCGGTTAATGAAATTATGGAAAGGATACATGAAATACCTAATGATATTCCGGTTGTGCTGTACTGCAGAAAAGGAATATCATTAGGTATTTCATGTATCCTTTCCATAATTTCATTAACCGGAATATGCAACCCACCGATATTAAAATCTTCCCGCTCCCAAAGTTCTCTCACATCTATCAGCATAGGAGCATTTTCCGTTTTTAAAAGTTTCGATAATTCTGTAGCGTTAATCGTTTGCATATTTAATATTCATCTTCGTTGGTCCATGTACGTTTCAGTTTTAACTTACTGATCGGCGCCACCACAAGTGGAAATTTTTCTGTTAACACATTGCTTTGTTCAAGCCCAAAACTTCTTTCTTCTGAAACAGAAAGTTCTTTGATCCAGAAGTAAATTCTCATGATCATGTGTTCCATAAAAGGCAGTTCATTATCCTGACTTAGAAATTTCTCCATTACAATAAACTGGAAATCACCCACTACATTATTTTTCTGCTGGCTTTCATAACGGCTGGTAATATTCACTTCACGGTTGGCCACTAATTCTTCCACCACTCTTCTGAACATCAGGTTTAACCTTGGAGGAATTCTAAAACCCATTTTAAAATCAACTCTTATAATATCATTCGGAATGATATGTTCTACTGAATATTCGCAAGTGTATGGATCATCTGTTGTATGCACATGAACAAACCAGTAAATATCTGCACGTTTCGGTTTGCCACTTAATATACTGTAGATGATTTTATGTTCAATTTCTCTGTGATTATTGGCACTTGTGAGATAAACAAGGTGTGTCGCATATTTAGGAACTGAGGTATCATTGCTTAATTCCTCCATCTTAGGAACATAATCTTCTACCCGAACAAATTCCACATACCTGTTTTTGATTTTCCTGGCCCGATACCAGGTATACATAACAGTAAACATCAAAAATCCGATAATCAATGTCAGGTAACCACCATGAATAAATTTATCCATCAATGCGATCAGGAAACCTGTTTCTATAATAAGATACACACAAAGGAAAAAATAAATGAACGGGGCTTTGACTCTATGTATTACGAGGTAATTAGAAAATAAAATAGTAGTCATCAACATAGTAGTGATGATGGCAAGACCGTATGCGGCTTCCATTTTGGATGATTCACGAAAATATAAAACAACTGCTACGCATCCGGCAAATAAAATTTTATTGATACCCGGTATAAAAATTTGTCCTTTTTCTTCTGATGGATAATTAGTTTTCATACGTGGCCACAAATTCAGTCGCATCGCCTCATTGATCAATGTGAATGAACCTGTTACCATAGCCTGGCTGGCAATAATTGCAGCCGATGTTGCAATGATCACACCCGGAACAATAAACCATTGTGGCATCATATCATAAAATGCATTTACTCCATTCGCTTCAATGAAGGCTTTATTAATTAAATCACCTGTATGATTTTTTAATAAACTGGCTCCTTGTCCAAAATAATTTATGAGCAAACAAGTTTTTACGAATATCCATGTGATTCGAATATTTTTTCTTCCGCAATGTCCGAGATCACTATATAATGCTTCGGCTCCGGTGGTGCAGAGGAACACCGCGCCTAATAACCAGAATCCTTCAGGATATTCTATTAAAAAATGAATAGCATAATATGGATTTAGAGAAGAAAGGATACTGAGGTCATCTGTGATATGTATAATTCCCAATATGGCAAGCATGGAAAACCAGATGCTCATGATCGGACCGAATAATTTACCAATTTTAGATGTCCCGAATTGCTGGGTAAAAAAGAATGCTGCCAGAATAGAAAGTACAATAATAACAACGGTATCATTTTGTAACTCATGAAAACTTTTCAATTCTTTTAATCCTTCGATGGCAGAAGTAATAGAAATCGGTGGAGTAATAATGCCATCTGCCAGTAGTGCAGCGCCACCAATCATTGCCGGAAGCACTAACCACTTTCGTCTTCTGCGCACCAAAGCAAATAAAGCAAAGATTCCGCCTTCACCTCTGTTATCTGCGCGTAAAACCAACGATACATATTTAATGGTAGTTTGTATGGTGATCGTCCATATAATGAGGGATAAAGTCCCTTTTATTAATTCTTCACTTACAACTTTGTTTTGAATAATAGAATTAAAAACGTACAAAGGTGAAGTTCCGATATCTCCGTAAATGATGCCAAGTGCAATGAGTAAACCGGCACCCGAAACTCTGTTTAAATTTTTAGACACTATTCGTAATTAAGCTTGATAAAACAAAAGCAGAAACAAATGTACTTTAATTGCAAAATAAACGGGAATAACAGCAGAATATTATAAAGTAAAAAACCCTTCTTCAGAAGAAGAAGGGTTAAACAAACAGTAATTACAAACACAACTATTGTGACCTCAGAGGTTAGTCAGGTTTATTCCCTTCTAAAAAAGTATTTAATGAGCTGATATTTGCCTGGTTGTTTTCGTCGGATTTAACGACGTAATTACTATAGAAAGATTCTACATCTGCAAGTTGATTGTGCATTTCCATATTGCGACGGAGGTATGCCGGTACCGATTCAAACTCGTTATTAGGATCAGCTGCGTTGATGTTGAATGACAAATTACGCAGCTTCGCAATGCGTTCCGTAGCCCGGCGCCTTAATTCCTCCGCTTCGTCCTGCATGGCAGGCTCCTCAACGTTAGACATCATGATGGGCTGAGTTTGTTCCAAAGGCAATTCCTCCGCCGCTTTCTGGGACTCTTTAACTACCAGTCGCATTTCTATAACAGGTTCGTCGTTCTGTAATTTAATCTGCAATGGCAGTGGCTCCTCGGTCGAATTGGATTTTGAATTCCCCGTTTGTTCCTCCACATAAATTTGTGTAGGCTTCAACAGGAAGCCCCCCGACGAAAGGGGACTATTGCTAGCTTCTTTGTCTGATGTTGATTGTTTGTCTTCAATATCCGGTAACGGCGATTGGTTTTGGATATTCGTTGGAAATTCATCGAAACTGAAGTTGACCTTATCAGTATTTTCAGGAGCTGAAGTTATTTCAAAATATACAGGAGTTTCTAATCTATTTTCAACCAAATTCTCCACAGTATTTTCCCTTAGTATTTCTACTATTTCGGTTTCTTCTTTTAATACGGGCATGAAAGGATCTGTAATAATTTCTTCCAACATCTCTGTCATTAACGGTTCCTTTATTTCAGGAATTTCGCCTATTTCCAAAAAAGATTTTTCTTCAAATTGAAAAGCAGGTTGTTGCACTTTTACGGGAGCAACAGGTTGAGGCATTTCCAGTTTCAGAACAATTTTCTGATCATCGGGATGTACATTTTTTGTTTCGGCCCTGTCGAAAGGATCTTTATGTTCGAAACCCGTTGCAATCAAAGTAATTCCGATAGCATTTCCTAAAGTATTATCATATCCGAGGCCTAAGATCACATCAGAATCTTCCCCAGCTTGTCCTAATAAATAATTCTGAATAATTTCCACTTCATCCATTGTGAATTCATGCTCACCTTCAGCAGAATTGATATTGATGAGAATCCATTTTGCACCACGGATATCATTGTCATTTAATAACGGAGAAGTGAGTGCATTTTCAATGGCCATGTGTGCACGGTTCTCTCCTTCTGCCATTGCGCTGCCTAAAATAGCGACACCGCCATTTTTCATTACGGTACATACATCTGCAAAATCCACATTAATTTGTCCGGTGCTGTTGATCACGTCCGTAATACATTTTGCTGCTGTAGCCAGAACGTTATCCGCCTTGCCGAAAGCTTCTTTCATTTTTAAATTACCAAACTGGTGGCGTAATTTATCATTGCTGATTACAAGTAGCGTATCTACATGATTTTTTAACAACATAATACCTTCTTCCGCCTGTGCAATTCTTTTCTTTCCTTCGTATGCAAAAGGAGTGGTAACAATTCCTACTGTAAGAATACCAAGGTCTTTACAAACTTTTGCCAGAATAGGAGCGCCGCCCGTTCCAGTTCCACCACCCATTCCTGCGGTAATAAATGCCATTTTGGTATTTACTTCCAGAATTTTTTTTATTTCTTCTAAACTTTCTTCTGTGGCTTGCCTGCCTATAGCAGGATTTGCACCTGCGCCAAGGCCCTGCGTCAGATGTGGGCCAAGCTGTACCTTGTTAGGTACTTTACTTTGTGCGATCGCCTGTGCGTCGGTATTGCATATTATAAAATTAACCCCTTCAATATTTTGCGAATACATGTGGTTAACCGCATTGCTTCCGCCGCCACCCACACCAATTACTTTAATGATGGATGATTGTTCTTTTGGTAGATCGAAATGAATCATGTTAGGTTGTTTGGAGTTAGTAGTTGTTGGTTGTGTGTTGTATTAGAATTTGGTATCTTCTTCTTCTCTGAACAATTCTATCAGATTAGTTTTGAAGGTATCCATGAAACTCTTTCTGTTTATTTTCGGTTTTTTTATTTCCTGTTCAACAGGAATTATAGGTTCGCAAATTTCCACCTCATTTGATTCTTGTAAAATTCCTTGTGCCTTAATGAAATTCTGATCAAATTGCTTACTCTTGTTTTCATAATCATTATAGCCTTTCAGAATTAAACCAATACAGGTACTGTACATTGGTTTTGCCAATTCTTCTATATGACCGCCAGATAAATGTTCATTTGGAAATCCGATCCTGGCATTTAAACCGGTAACATATTCCGTTAACTGCAATAAATTTTTTAATTGTGATCCACCTCCCGTTAAAATAATTCCACCATTCAACATTCTGTTGTCCAAGCCAACCTGTTTCAAATGATACGTCACGAAATCCATGATCTCACTCATTCTGGCCTGTATGATATTGGCCAGATTTTTTACAGAAATTTCTTTCGGCGCCATTCCTCTTAAACCCGGAATTGTTATGAAAGCATTTGATTTAGCTTCATCACTTAAAGCACTTCCAAATTGAATTTTCATTTGTTCCGCTTGTGTTTTCAGAACCCCTAAACCAGTTTTAATATCATTGGTAATATTTTCACCACCGAAAGGAATTACTGCCGTATGTTTCAATATTCCTTCATAGAAAACGGCGAGATCAGTTGTTCCACCACCAATATCTACAATAGCAACACCTGCTTCCAGATCCTGGTCACACATCACTGCCGCTGCAGAAGCCAATGGTTGTAATACCAGGTCTTTTGTTTGAAGATTTGCCTTTTCAACACTTCTGTTAATGTTACGGATAGCATTTTTATCGCCAGTGATAATATGAAAATTTGCACCAACCTTTACACCACTGTATCCTATTGGGTTTCCGATATTCTGAAAATTATCGACGGTAAATTCCTGTGGTATCACATCAATGATCTGATCACCTGCAGGTATATACGTTCTGTATTGATCGGCGATCAGCCTGTCAATTTCTTCCTGTTTAATTTCTTCATCCAGATTTTGCCGAACGATATCTCCACGTGTTTGCAAACTCTTAATGTGATGGCCGGCTATTCCGACATATACTTCACTGATGGCAAGATTTGGATTGGACGCATAGCAATTCTCTAGTGCTGTCTGGATAGCTTTGATTGTCTGATCAATATTCAAAACCATTCCATGTTGTACACCATTACTATTTGCACGGCCAAAACCTAAAATCTCCAGTTTGCCAAACTCATTTTTTCTTCCGGCAATGGCGGCTATTTTAGTGGTGCCGATGTCTAAGCCTACTATTATGGGTTGTTCCTGGTTCATAAAATTGTTTTTACTGTTTGTATGTTTAGTTATTTGTTTCTTTTGGGCATTGTTATTTTCGGTTTACCTGTAGCAATTTTTTTAATAACAGGTTTTTTAATTGCTGTTTTTAAACCTGGTTTTCCTGCTGGTTTTGAAATGGGTTTCAACATTGGTTTCAACATTGGTTTCAACACATTTTTAACGGATGATGTTACTAAGGGTTTCGGAAGTTTAGTTGTTAACACAACCGGAGAAGGAACAATAGCATCGGAAGGCATTGGCGCGTCTGGTTCACCTGATTCTTCACGCTGAAGAGATTGCATGACCAATGTGCTATCTGTATTCTTTTCTGAATCCGGCAAAAACATTTTAACAGAATCGCTCGCCCGTTTTTCCGTTGTTTCAGCAATCATTTTAATCAACAGGATGGTACGAAGGGAATCAGCCGACACATCATCTTCTCCTCTGATTTTGGCTACAACTTCATTTTCATACTGAAGATTGAGCTGGCTATATTTCCCCCAGCCTGTTTTTGGAATGATATTTTTATAAAACAATTTTAGTTTATTAAATTTTGCTTCAATGTTAGATGCATCACCAAAAACAATGAGTTGATTTCCAATCTTAGGTATAAATTCAAATGTTCGCTGAGGCGTGATGTCAATCTGGTCAATCATCGACATCAGAAACGGATCATTCCCAATGTACATACTCACATCTTTTACATTACGAAGTAAAACACTGTCGTTTTTTGATAATAACTTTACATCCGTCGGAAAATTGGTAATTACCGGAAGT
>JBKJSZ010000163.1:0-9102 GCA_046593675.1 Ferruginibacter sp. | reverse complement strand
TGGCATATTGTGAAGCGAGCTGCCGGATCTTTTCAATCATTCAACTAAATTTTACATGAAGATAGAAAAGGAATGTTATTCGTCTGTAACAGGTTTTTCAGGCTTCACTTCTATTGTTTCAGAAAGCACATAAATATTACCAGCCACAATTTTATTATCATTCAGGTGCTTCTTCGTTTTTTCAGCCTCCTTTTTTTCAAGGAAGTTTCCGAATTTTAATTTTATGTAGGGAGATTGAAATATCATGTACACTTTCTGATCAGGATATAACTGTAATAATCTTGTGCGCAGATTCATCACTTCATTTCTGTCGTTAGAACTTAATACCATCAGCCGATAGCCTTTGGCTGTACGCGCAGCACTGGCCATCATAGCTTCATTATATTCCGACATTTTTTTACCCAACGTTTCCAGGCGTGGATCTTTATGGTAACTTATAGTTCCCAACGATAAGCTATCCTGTGAGAAACCGGAAAATCCGCAGCATACAAAAAAGATTACAAGTAGCTTATTCATAATTGTACTATAATTTGGCAAAAATCATTCCATCAATTCAAAGAAGCATAATCATGTAATAACATGGCAACGTTCCTAGAAATGATACGGCTGGCTCCTTCTTCTAAAAATAATTTCGCCTGTTTAAATGTTCCGTCACAATAAGCATGTACCGGAATTAATTCATTCAGGCAGGAACGAATAAATGCCACATTTTCTGCAATAGTAAATTCTGTAAACCCGGAAGATGTTATAATTCCATTTACTTCAGCAATGCCATATATGTCACAACATTTTTTTATTTCTTCATTTGTGAGCAAGCCTGCTTCAATACAAACTTTCAATGGTTTATTGCGCGCTTTTGTTACCTGTATTATGCTTGAAATTTCCTTAGCTATATATTGCCAGTCGTTGTTTTTTATGGCAGTGATGTTTACCATCATTTCAAGTTCATCTACATCGTCTACCATCGCCAGTAATACTTCAGCTAATTTAGATTCGATGGCAGTATAACCATATGGAAAACCTACCATAGTTACCGTTTTGATCGGTGAGGCTTTTAAAAAATCTTTTGCAGTTTTTATAAATAACGCCGGCACATTTACGGCCGCAAAATTATTAGCAATGGCAAACATACAATGCTGTTCTATGTCTTGTACCGTTGTAAGCGGATCGGTGATTACAGATTCAATTTTTGTAGTAAAGTCCATATTCAAAAAAAGCATTCACGAAGAATGCTTTTATAATTTTATTAAAGTTAATTAATTCTCTCTGCCATGACATTGTTTGAATTTTTTTCCGCTTCCACAAGGGCAGGCATCATTCCTTCCTACTTTAGGATCTACTCTAACAGGCGCCTGTTTTACAGGAACTGAAGGATCGTAATAATCATTTTCATTAGCTGCATAATCAGATCCAGCTGCATCAATTTCCCGCTTATTTACATTCATTCGGCTCATGTCTGTTTTCTGTTCCCTTCCTTCCCGGATTTTTCCGGCATTCGTTTGTTCTATTGGAATACCTGCATGCGATAAAAAGTTCACGATGTCTTTATTAACCTGGTCATCCATTTGTTTGAAGGCATTGAATGCTTCGATTTTATAAATTACCAAAGGATCTTTTTGTTCATAGCCTGCCGTTTGAACACTATGCCTAAGATCATCCATTGCACGAAGGTGTTCTTTCCATGCATCATCAATCAATGACAATGTAATACTCCGTTCCAGGGCACTTCCTAATTCCATACCACCTGAAGAAGTGTATTTATCAAGATTTGCTATTGCCTGTATGGCTTTACGCCCGTCAGTAAAAGGCACAGCCACATTTTCAATATGTGCACCTTGTTCTTTTCGGATGTTGGTGATCACTTCCATTGTTTGTTGGGCAATGGTTTTCTTTTTATTGGTATATCTTTCAATGGCTTCCAGATATAATCTCTCCGCAAGTTGATTTACATCCGTTTTTTCCAATTCCGTTTCGGTTATCTGCGTTTCAATTCCGAATTGCATGATTACACCTAATTTGAAACCTTCGTGATCATTATTTTCTTTATGTGAAATAACTAGCCCTTCAGCTACAGAATAAAATGCATTATCCAGGTCCAATGCGAGACGATCTCCAAATAAAGCATGATTACGTTTGCCATATACAACGTTCCGTTGTTTATTCATTACATCATCATATTCCAGCAAACGTTTACGGATACCAAAGTTGTTTTCTTCTACTTTTTTCTGAGCACGCTCAATAGACTTTGTGATCATGCTATGTTGAATTACCTCTCCTTCTTTATATCCCATTCTATCCATCAACCCTGCAATACGTTCGCTACCGAACATACGCATCAGATCATCTTCCAGGGAAACATAAAAATTGGAAGTTCCCGGGTCTCCTTGTCTGCCTGCACGTCCCCGTAACTGACGATCCACACGCCTGCTTTCATGTCGCTCTGTTCCTAAGATCGCCAAACCTCCCGCTTCTTTTACGCCGGGGCCAAGTTTGATATCCGTACCACGACCAGCCATGTTTGTCGCAATTGTCACTGCTCCTGCAAGCCCTGCTTCTGCAATTACCTGTGCTTCTTTGGAGTGTTGTTTCGCATTTAAAACATTATGCGGAATATTTTTCTGCTTCAGAATACGGCTTAACAATTCACTTACTTCCACAGAAGTTGTACCAACAAGACAAGGCCTTCCCTGAGTACGTAATTTTTCAATTTCATCTATTACAGCTCCATACTTTTCTTTCTTTGTTTTATATACCAGATCCTGTTCGTCTATACGTATGGCTTTAACATTGGTAGGAATAGTTACCACATCTAATTTATAGATCGTCCAGAGTTCGGCCGCTTCTGTTTCCGCAGTTCCCGTCATACCACAAAGCTTATGATACATTCTGAAATAATTCTGCAAGGTTACAGTTGCATAAGTTTGAGAAGAAGCTTCAATTTTTACATTTTCTTTCGCTTCAATGGCCTGGTGTAAACCGTCAGAATATCTTCTGCCTTCCATGATACGGCCTGTTTGTTCATCTACAATTTTTACAGCGCCATCTATTACAACATATTCAATATCTTTTTCAAAAAGTGTATAAGCTTTCAATAATTGTAATACGGTATGAATCCTTTCTGCTTTTAAAGAATATTCGGTTAGCAGCACTTCTTTACGTTGTAATTTTTCTTCTGCTGAAAGATCTGTTTTTTCTATATCATTCAATTTGATGGAGATATCCGGTATCACAAAAAAATCAGGATCTTCTCCATTACCGGTGATCAATTGCAAACCCTGGTCTGTTAATTCAACCTGGTTATTTTTTTCATCAATAGAAAAATATAATTCCGCATCTACTTTAGGCATTTCTTTCTGCTGATCGGCGAGGTAATAATTTTCAGACTTCTGCAATTTTACCCTGATACCAGGCTCACTTAAAAATTTAATTAATGCTCCATTTTTGGGAAGCCCGCGATGTGCCCGCATCAAGGCAAGTCCGCCTTCTTTTGGATCATCATTGCCTTCTGCAATTTTCTTTTTGGCTTCAATTAAAAATTGATTTACCGCACGCCTCTGTGCTTCTACCAGTTTTTCAATTCTGGGTTTCAGATCAAAAAACTGCTGCGTATTGTCGCTGTGACCAACAGGACCACTGATGATCAAAGGTGTACGGGCATCATCAATCAAAACACTATCCACCTCATCCACCATCGCAAAATGATGTTTGCGCTGTACCATTTCATCCGGGCGATGCACCATATTATCTCTTAGATAATCGAAACCAAATTCATTATTGGTTCCATAAGTAATATCCGCGTGGTATGCTTTTCGGCGTGCATCTGAATTGGGTTCATGTTTATCTATGCAATCCACCCGAAGACCAAGCCATTCGAAAATGGTTCCATTCCATTCACTATCTCTTTTAGCCAGATAATCATTTACAGTAACTATATGCACTCCTTCACCTGCTAAAGCATTCAAATAAGCAGGCAATGTACTTACCAATGTTTTACCTTCACCCGTTGCCATTTCGGCAATTTTACCTGAGTGAAGTACTGCACCACCAATTAACTGCACATCATAATGCACCATGTTCCAGGTAACGATTCCGCCACCCGCGGTCCAGATATTTTTATAATAGACCTTATCTCCTTCTAAGGTCATGTGGTTTCTTCTCGGAGCCAATTCTCTATCAAGGTCTGTAGCAGTTGATTCCAGTATCTCATTTTCTTTGAAACGGCGGCCGCATTCTTTTACCACCGCAAAGGCTTCCGGTAATAGTTCATTCAGAATTTCTTCAATTTTTTTATCACGGTCTTTTTTCAATTCATCTACTTCCTTATAAATCGCATCCCGGCCATTGATATCTTCTGTGGATAAAGCTTCCGCAGCTTCACTACGATCTTTTATCTGTTTATCAATATCAGATAAAAATTCCTTAATTCTTAGCTTAAAAAGATTTGTTTTATTGCGAAGGTCGTCGTTTGAAAGACTATTAAATTCTGTAAAAAAAGTGTTGATCTTTCCAACCAGCGGAGTGATCTGCTTAACATCTTTCTCACTTTTATTACCGCCAAATAGTTTTGCTATAATTCCTAACATAAAATGAAGTTCTGAAATAATTTATTCGCCAAAAGTTACCGTATTGTCAAATATGGTGCTACTAAACTTTTATAGCCATAATGACAGGTTGGCAAAGTTAGGTAAATGAAGGGATGTGTGAATGTGCAAATAGGAGAAAGAGTGAATGGATATATGTGAAAAGATGAAATTTTAATGAGAGGTCAAAATGTATGTATGTGCAATTTCAATGTAATGAATGACATTTTTTTTGATCGTTATATACATCCTAGGTTTTTATTTGAAGACTTTCAGAAAACTGATTTAACGCCAATGAAATGTTCTTAAAAAATGAATCTACAAATGGATAATTGATTCTGGTTACTTACCTTTGCGGCTCTTAAAAAAAGCTTAGCTGTAAAAACTTTTATATATGAGTGGCGCATTAAAAGAAGTACGGAACAGGATCAAAAGTGTTCAAAGCACCCAACAAATTACCAAGGCCATGAAAATGGTAAGTGCGGCTAAATTACGCCGGGCACAGGATGCCATTACTCAAATGCGTCCTTATGCCCAAAAATTACAGGAGATGCTTAGTAATATGGTTTCCAGCAGCCAGGGAGATGTTCCCATTGAGCTGGCTACAGAAAGACCTATTGAAAATGTATTGATCATAGTAGTTACCAGCGATCGCGGATTATGTGGTGGTTATAACAGTAACCTGATCAAAATGACCAAACACCTGATCGCAGAAAAATATGCCGCTCAGGCGAACAAAGGCAAAGTGAAAATTTTGCCGATCGGTAAAAAAGGATATGAACATTTTACCAAAAACGGTTTTAATGTAGTAGACAGTTACTGGGATATTTTCACTGGATTAAGCTATGACCGTGTTCAAGCTGCCTCGAAGTATGCAATGGATGTTTTTGCTGCAAAAGAAGTAGATGCCGTAGATGTGGTGTACAGCGAATTTAAAAATGCGGCTACCCAGGTTTTTGCCGCGGAACAATTTCTGCCTGTAAAAAAAGTTTTACCTGTTAAAGGACAGAAAAAAGCAGATTTTATTTACGAACCCAACCAGGAAGTATTAATAGCGGAATTAATGCCGAAGATTTTAAATACTCAGTTATACAAATCTGTGCTGGATGCCAATGCCAGTGAACATGGTGCCCGTATGACTGCAATGGATAAAGCAAGTGACAATGCAAATGAACTTATTAAATCGCTTAAGATTACTTATAACAGAGCGCGCCAGGCCGCTATTACAACAGAATTAACTGAAATTGTGAGTGGCGCTGCTGCTTTACAGGGATAATATGGAAATCAGCGACATCATACCACATATTGAAGCACTCATTTTTGCAAGTGATAAACCGCTTACCACTCCAGAGATCACCGAACTGGTAAACCAGGCACTTGGTTTTATTGATGACAGAGCGGATGCAGAACAGATAAAAACGGCTATTGAAGGAATTAAGGAAAAGTATGACAGTGAATTTTATGCTTTTGAATTAAAGCAAAGTGGCGGTGGATGGCAATTTCTTACCAAGCCGTTGTATCATAAAACCGTTGCTGTTTTAAATGGTGATAAATTTCTAAAAAGACTTTCAACAGCTTCATTGGAAACACTTTCCATTATTGCCTATAAGCAACCGATCACAAAAAGTGAAATTGAGTCTATCAGAGGAGTGAATTGCGATTATGCAGTTCAGAAATTATTAGAAAAAGATCTGGTAGTGATTTCCGGCAGAAATGAAGATGCCGTTGGTAAACCCCTTATCTATTCCACCTCCAAATCGTTTATGGATTATTTCGGAATTAACAGCGCGGACGAACTGCCAAAACTGGATGAAGTGATTATGGAAGAATTCATCAAAGCCACCACCATGAATCAATTGGGTGTAGCCGATATAGAAACAGAAGCAGATGAAGCTATCACAGAAATTAAAACTGCTGCAGAAGAAAATGTGGTTTCATCCGAACCAGATAAAAATACGCAAGAAGTTTCTTCCTGATCATCAGTAGGCTTTGATCTAGCCCATTTATAATTTTTTATGGAAATATCTACCAGTCAATTACTTGATATTGCCGCAGAATTCAACACTCCTGTGTATGTCTATCATGCAGAGAAAATAAAAGAGCAATATCAAAAACTGGAAAATGCTTTTCAGAAATGTGATGCCCGTTTTTTTTATGCCTGTAAATCTTTGACCAATATCAACATTTTAAAATATGTAAATAAACTGGGCGCTTCACTCGATTGTGTGAGTATCAATGAAGTTAAACTGGGTTTATTAGCCGGATTCCCTTCTCAAAAAATTTTATTTACGCCCAATTGTATCGATTTTGATGAATTGCTGGAAGCTAAAGAACGGGGCGTTCATTTAAATATTGACAATATTAGTTTTTTGGAACAATTCGGTAATCGTTTTCATGATACTTATCCGGTTTGCATCCGTTTAAATCCACACATCATGGCAGGTGGTAATTTTAAAATTTCCACCGGACATGTGGATAGCAAATTTGGAATTTCTATTCACCAGATGAGACATATTGAAAGGGTTGTAAAAACAACAGGCATAAAGGTGAACGGGATTCATATGCATACCGGAAGTGAGATTCGCGATATCAATGTTTTTTTGGAAGGATTAGAGGTAATGTTTGGTATGGCCACACATTTTCCTGATCTGGAATTTATTGATCTGGGCAGCGGATTTAAAGTTCCGTATCAACCCGGCGATGCGGAAACAAATGTGTATGCACTTGGTGAAAAAGTTACTGCCGCATTTCAGGATTTTGAAAAAGAAACAGGAAAAAAATTACAGGTATGGTTCGAGCCCGGAAAATATCTTGTGAGCCAATCCGGTTATTTTGTTGTAAAAACAACGGTAATTAAACAAACACCGGCAACCGTTTTTGCAGGTGTTAACAGTGGCTTTAATCATTTAATTCGGCCGATGATGTATGAGGCATATCACCACATCAGCAACTTATCCAATCCAAATGGAACGGAAAGAATTTATACCGTTGTAGGTAATATTTGTGAAACAGATACATTCGCCTGGGATCGTACACTTCCGGAAATACGGGAAGGCGATCTGCTCGTTTTTCATAATGCAGGAGCCTATGGTTTTGAAATGTCTTCCAATTTCAACTCCAGATTAAAACCTGCAGAAGTGATGGTAGAAAACGGAAACGCGATTTTGATCCGCAGAAGAGACACCTTTGATGACCTTTTAAAAAATCAGATCATAGCGTAGCTTACATAAATTGATCTGATGTATTATTTTCCTTTAATGAACTATATTGGAACTATGAAAATATTAATCATCCTTCTTTTTTTAATTTTTTCTTCTTCCATTTTTGCACAGGATAAAAATTTATACCATCCAAATGCTGATGCAGAAAAAGATATAGAAATTTTTATAAAGCAAGCGAAAAAAGAACATAAATATGTATTGATCCAGGCTGGAGGAAACTGGTGTAAATGGTGTATTGAATTTGCACGTTTTGCAAAGGCGGATCAGCAAATTGATTCATTGATTCAATCTTCATTTATTTGGTATCATCTCAATTACAGCAAAGAAAATGAGAACAAAAAAGCATTTGCAAAATTGGGCTACGCACAACGGTTCGGTTTTCCTGTGTTTATAATTTTAGATGAAAACGGAAATCGTATCCATACACAAAACAGTGAATATTTAGAGAACGGAAAGAGCAGTTATGATAAAAGAAAAGTGATGGGCTTTTTAGAAATGTGGACACCTCATTCGCTCAATCCGAAGATGTACGGTAATTAAATAATGTAATTTGAATAATTTTTTACGGATCGTATTACATCCATTTAAATTCAGATTTTATCTGCTCATAAAATTACCGGCTGCATTTTTCAGTGGAATAAAAGTGCGTTATGCAGATGAATCAAAATGCATTGCCACGGTTCCATTTAAATGGTTTTCTAAAAATCCTTTTGGGAGTACTTATTTTGCCTGCCTGAGTATGGCTGCAGAAATGAGTACCGGCATTTTAGCTATGACACATTGTTCTGATCAGAAACCTGCGATCAGTATGTTGGTCACAAAAATTGAAGGTGTTTTTCTTAAAAAGGCTAAAAGCATTACACATTTCACTTGTGAAGATGGAAAACTGATTGAATTAACGGTAAAAGAAGCCATGGCTTCCGGAAAATCACATACGGTATCCTGCAGATCCGTAGGAACAAACGAAAGTGGGGAAATTATAGCCGAATTTATCATCACCTGGAGTTTTAGGGCAAAAAGTCAATAGGCATTAGAAGTATAGTTGCTTAAATTGCATCCTGTTTTTTCCTGTAATAAGGAAAATCAAAAAGGATTTTATGGCAAAAGATATTCGCAAACAAGAAGCACTGGATTATCACAGCAAAGGACGACCCGGGAAGATTGAAGTGGTTCCAACGAAAGATGCAAAAACCCAAAGAGATTTGTCATTGGCGTATTCGCCTGGCGTTGCCGAACCTTGCAAAGAAATCGCGGCCAACCAGGAAAATGTTTATAAATATACGGCGAAAGGAAATTTAGTG